>JAKIZM010000113.1 GCA_022708025.1 Bacteroidota bacterium
AATGTGTAGTTTACTCATATTGACCAGCTTAGTGCGACTAACAGTTTAAAAAGTAACGTTTTTAAGCCATAATCAAAACTTTTTTGCCTCTTTTTTTAATTGTCACAAGTCAGGAGTTTTACGATCTGCGCTTATTGATTGCCACCCTAAGTCCGCCAAAGGCGGATCGAAGGGTGACCATTTCTGCTTTAGTGAAGCTTCTATTATCTTTCAAATAAATCAAACTGCGATTCGTCTCCGGCGGACCCAATATGACAATAGGTTTATCTTAACAAAATCATTTTCTTTGTTTCAACAAATGAGCCTGCTCGTAAAGTATAGAAATATACTCCGCTTGCCAACTGATGACCGTTGACTGTGGATTGGAAATCAGCTTCATAATTTCCGGCTGGTTTATATTCATTGACTAATGTCGCTATTTCATTTCCCAGAATATCATATACTTTTAATGAAACTAACCCACCCCTCGCCCCTCCCAGGAGGGGATTAACCGTTCGCGGGATAGTGAATTTTATTTTTGTTGACGGATTAAAAGGATTCGGATAATTCTGATGTAAAACAAAATCGTATGGTTGGTTAATTTCGTTTTCTACATATACAGGATTAGAATTATTTAAATAAATATAATTTCCTATAATCTGATCCCAGTTTGTAATTCCCAAATCAATATCTTTTGAATAAGTATATTCAACGATTACTTCTGCACCTGAATCCGGTTGCACTGCCAAACTGATCCAGCCATTTTCCAGATCATAACAATATTCATTGAATTGCAGTGTATCATCAGCAACAATCACACGATTGATTTTTTGTATATGGTTTTTAGACAGATAAAATAGTTTTTTTGGACCCACAACACTTATAACTCCTGATACGAGTGCATCATTATCAATATCACCACAGATTATTGCTTCAACAACACTACCAGATGTTGAAACATAATCAGGAGAGACATTAAAATTTCCATTATTGTTCAGATAAATTCTGATATTATCCCACCATCCGCCTGTAATTAAATCAAGGTCACCATCATTATCAATATCAGCGAGATTTATTCCTGAACCCATTCCTGAAAAATTGGAATTCCAGAAAGGTGTTGTTTCCAAAGTGCCGTTATTATTCAGATAAATTTTGAATTTACCAGTACCGCCAAGCTGATTGTTATCAGAAATTGCCAGATCAAGATAGCCATCATTATTAACATCACCTACAAATAAAGAATTCGCATATTGACTTGCATCGGTTGATTGCCAGGTTGGAGTAACACTGATTGAATCACCATAGTTTTCAAAAATATAATTCGGATTACTTTCACCTGCACACACAAGATCCAGATCACCATCGTTATCAAAATCAGCCCAGCTTACATCATAGCTGTAAAAATAATTCTGACTTTTCCAGCCTGGGAGTGAATCTAAAATCCCATTATTATTAAAATAAATTCTTAACTGATCCGAATCACCGTAGTAAGATTCGCCTGCTGTAACAGCTAGATCTAAATCACCATCCCCATCTGCATCACCAAAAGCACAACTGAAAGTATAAAACAGATCACCAGATACCCAATCCGGATTTAAAGAAAGAATTCCGTTATTGTTCAGATATAATTTAACTTTGCCCGGAGTAGAAAAACCGCCTTGCCCGATATAAACCGAAACAGCAACATCCATCCAGCCATCACCGTTTACATCACCAATAGCAAGATGACCGTGATAATCGGAATCATCTGATTGCCAATCAGGCGTTGAAGGAAATTTTCCTGTTCCATCATTATAATAAACAACAAGCTTTTGTATTGAAATGTCATTTCCGTTTGCAACAACAAAATCAAGCCAGCCATCTTTATTAATATCAACAAATGCTCCGCCAGTTGAAACATTTGTAACATCCGCCGATATCCAGTTAGGATTCTGATCGAAAGGAACTTGCGGATAAATTTGAACGATCATAAAAGAAAAGAGAAGAAGGGAAAATAATTTCATTCCTAAACCTCTTAGTTAGTATATCAAGAAAAATACATTTAACTGAGGTTAAATCTAATCAATTCTGCAATTAATCACATTTAAAATAAAAAACCCCTCAATAAGAGGGGTTAAACAGTTACTTAAAGATTACTTCATCAACAACATTTTTCTTACTGACTTAAAATCACCTGCTTCCATTGAATAGAAATATACTCCACTTGGAAGCATTGATGCATTAAAGTTCACTTTATAATTTCCTGCTTTTTGATTTTCGCTGACTAATGTTGATACTTTTTCACCAATTAAATTGAATACTGCAATATTGACAAATCCTTCGTTTGCAACTGAATACTTAATTGTTGTATTAGGATTAAACGGATTAGGATAGTTTTGTTCAAGAGTGTATTCTGTTGGTGTCAGATCAACTTCTACTGATACTTCTTTTGAATAACTAAATGTTCCGTCATAATCTATCTGCTTTAGTCTATATGTATTTATCCCTGAAGAAATATTAGCATCTATAAATGAATATGACCTTGGTTCGGTAGTTGTTCCATAACCCGGAACAAATCCTATCTTTTCCCAACTATCAGATTGTTTTTCTATTTCGAACCCTTGATTATTCAACTCACTAGCAGTTGTCCAATTTAATATAATTTCCTTTTCATACATTATTGCACTGAATGATGTTAGCTCTACGGGGATTATAGTTGTTACTTCTACTGAATCACCTATTGAAACTCCAAATTCATTATATGCAGAAATTCGATATGAATATATTGTGTTTGGAGTTAAACCTGTGTTATTATAAGCTGTTACATCTGTAGCTACTGTGTCAATTATAACCCAAGGCGTTGAGATATGCAATGAGTCATCTTTTCTTTCAATTATAAATCCATCTTCATTATCAGAGTTATCCTGCCAGGTTAGCGTTACACTGAACGTATCAGCAACAGCTAAAAGGTTAGTTGGCGAGAGTGGTGCTACACCTATAGACTGTAAAAGAATAGCTCCACCCTCTCCAGCAACGATACATATACCAGGAGTTGGATATGCAACACCGTTAAGAAAATTAGAAGTCGGACTTTGCGCATTTATCCAGCTTAATCCACCATCAGAAGTTTGAAGTATTATACCCATATCCCCCACTGCTGTACCGTTATTAGCATCAGTAAAACGAATACCCCAAAGGTCGTTTGTTGTACCGCTGTTTTGTGTCATCCAAGTTGAGCCCCCATCTGTAGTACGAATAATTGTTCCTGCATCACCCACTGCTGTACCTATGTTGGCATTGATAAAATGAACACCCCATAAATAGTTTGAAGTGCCGCTCGTCTGTGGGACCCAGGTTAAACCACCATCAGTTGTATGTATAATTCCACTTCCTACCACAGTTCCATTTAGTGGATCACCAAATGAAATACCGGCAAGACTTGATAGCCCACTTGATATTGGTATCCATGTAGTCCCACCATCAGTCGTACTTAGAAATGAGGCACCTCCAGAAACGAAGCCATGATTTACATCAGTGAAAGCTACACCATAAAGAAAATTGGTAGTTCCGCTTATTTGGACACTCCAGGTAGCACCTCCATTTGTGGTTCTTACAATGTCTCCTCCAGCACTTACTGCTGTCCCGATATTTTCATTGACAAAATACATTCCATAAAACATACTTGAAGTAATACCACTGTTTTGCTTAGTCCAGGTTTGTCCACCATCAGTTGTCTTTTCAATTAAACCATAGGTACCACCCACATAACCTATGTTTGTAGAAGGA
>JAKIZM010000114.1 GCA_022708025.1 Bacteroidota bacterium
TGTTCTTGTTTTGAGCCAGAGGCTCATTTGCCTATGGCTGAAACTTATTTATTTTTAATTACTTAGCTCCTCCTCTGGTCATTTGATACTATTTGAGCAATATCATTTTCCTGGTTTCTACAAATTCATTTATTCGAAGTTGATAGAAATACACTCCGCTTGAGAGATTCTGACCACTGTCAGAATGACCGTTGAATTCAACTTCATAAAAGCCTGCAGGCTTATATTCATTAACAAGTGTTGCAACTTCATTCCCAAGTATGTCATAGATTTTCAGAGTTTGCCAACTGTCTATTGGAGACCGCCATCTGATTTTTGTGTTTGGGTTGAATGGATTGGGATAGTTTTGTGCTAAATAATAATCTGAGATCGGCGCATTAAACTTATATTTATCATTAGAATTATCATGATTGCCAAAAACTTTTACCATTGAAGCTTCGTATATAATAAATAAATCACCTCTATTATTGAATACAATCTTATTAGCACTGATAAAAGGAACTCCATAATCTGTTTTAGTCCAGTTTATACCGCCATTATGAGTTATGCTCATTCCCGCATCTGAATATATTACTCCATTTAAAGAGTCAAAAAATGCAAAACACGAAAATCCTTGGTACCAACTGCCGCCTCTTGAAAAGATTATTTTCCAGGATAAACCATTATCGGTTGTTTTATATAAATTTTTCTTTCCCAGAGCATAACCAATATTTTCAAATAAGTGAACATCAAGCATATCATCATCAGTATCAAAGAGGTGCCAGGATAATCCATAATCTGAAGTATTAAAAATACATCCTTTCTGTGAGGTTGTGTCGAAATATAATCCGACGCCAGTGATATATCCGGGTTTTGAAATACTTGTCGTTTCTAAAAACACATTATCTAATGTTGGTCCAAATATCCAGCTTTCTCCGCCGTCAGTAGAAGAGACTAGTTTCTTCCAGGCACTAAGAACAAATTCATCTTTGCTAAAAACTTCCAGAGCCTGCAACCCGCTGTAAAGATTTAAATTTAATTTTTGCCAGGTTTCTCCAAAATCTGTTGATTTATACAATTGCAACTGATTTGCAATTAAATAAATAACTTCCTCTGAAATACCCGCCAACCAAATAGAACCCATATCCGAAGGTAGTGATTTTTTCTGCCACGTTTCCCCTCCGTCGGTTGTAATTAAATACGGACGAATATTCCACTTTAACCAGGCAACTCCTAATTGTTTATCTGTTACAATTGGTTTTGAATCGAATGTAACATTTGATACGGATAAATCAAGACTACTAACGACCTTCTGATAACTTATCCCGTTATCAATTGATTTATAACAACTATAACCAGAAAACAGATAGATCGAGTTATAAGTAGTTGAATATACAGCGTCATCAAATTCACTATAAGTAGCATAGTTTGAGATTGGAGTTGATAAATTCCAGGTTAAACCAGAATCGGAAGAACGTCTTTGTATCAGTATTTGATTGTTAGGTTCTTTACCAGTATTACCTAATACAATAACATCCTGATTATTTAGCAGTAGAACCGTTTCAAATTTTTCTTCAGGAAATTTGGTAAGTTCCCAGTTTAACCCCATATCATTGGTTTTTAAAATAAAGCCAGTATAAGAATTAACAATAATATTGAAAATTGAACCAACTATATAACCTAAACCAGAGGGACTAATTTTAATATCAAAATATGAAACAAGATTAGAACTATCTGATTTTAAACCGGTATTTAATTCTGCCCAACTGTTTCCACCATTGTAACTGTACCAAACTCCTTCTTTTTGCCCAACATATTGTGCTCTTGTAAGAATCCAAAGCTGATTTTCATTTATTGCATACATTTTTGCAAACAAACTATTGTTAAATAAATTGTCCGGTAAAGTTCGTTGTAGCCATGTTGCTCCAGCGTTATTTGTTTTATAAAGTCCTCCCCCACCCAATTTCCAGCCAACCAAAGATGTTCCAAAACAAACCATACTTGAACCTGAAGCTGTTTTAGTCCAGTTTTTACCGCCATCGGTAGTTCTAAATTCCCCTGTACATATGTCAGTAATATATCCGTTCATACTATCGGCAAAAGCAATACCTTGATATGCAAAACTACCAGGATGACAGTTACCATAAGGTGCATAATTAGGCAGAATTTCAAAATTATCAGTCTCAAAATCAAGACTGAAAACTGAATTAGCCTCACACCAAAAATAAGCCTTGTTATCCCCAACCGTCGAAGAAAGAATAATCTTATTTGGAGGATAAGGTGTTATCCATTCCCAATTAGTCTGAGAATAAAGACTTTGCATAATGAAGAATGTTAAGGATAAATAAATAAATACTTTCATCACTTTTCCTCCTTTTTCATAATCACATCCCTGTTAATAAGAATACCAGGATATAAATCAGTATTAATAGTTTCACTTAAATATCCTTCTTTTTGAAAACGCAAGTTTACGTTGTTATGTATTTCAAATGGATAAACACTATTATCATCGTATGCATAAAATATTGTATCTGAAATAAAAGATTTGTTATAATCAAAAAAGTAAATACCATCATTATTACTGAGAGAGTTTGGAGTACCTAAATCGCTGATAACAACCATCTTCTTTGCAGCTTTATAAAGTAAATTTTGGTTTTTGGAAACAGTTAATTCAATAACATAGCAACCATTTTCCAGCTTAAGTGAATCTACAATGCTATTAAAATAATGTTGATAGATACCGTAATATGAAGGTTTGGAAATTAAATATTTAGTTCTTCCGGAATAAGATTCTCTAATCGCAAGAGTAATATCTGCATCTGTACTAATAGAGTATCTTAGAAAAAAAGAATTATAAACAGGATTAGGAAAATTTTGATATAAATTATTACCGAATGAATCAACCACAGTTTCTTTTTGCAGTCTTTCGCTGATAGCAGGATTTGGGATATAGTAATAATTAAACAGATAAAAGACTTTAACATCTTTGATTGGATGTCCCGATTCGTCCATTATTTTTCCTGTAATTCCGTAATAGGTTTCAGGAGGGTTTGTAATTACATCATCACAAGAAGAAAAAGTTAAGAGAACCAGAACACTTAGCATTAATTTCTTAAGCATAACGACCCCTTTCATAAAATAATGAAAATCTCTAGTTATAAAATATTCAGTTTAACTTATAAATCAAGTGAATTAACTGAACAGACTTATTTAAAGACGTCCATACTGATTTATAGACATTTCCAGCTCGAAGTAATTATCTCTTTTTAGTATTTCTTTCAATTGCACAACATAATTTGTTCCGTTTTTTGCTTGAAAGCTCTTTTGACCATCTGAAGAATTATACTCAATTTCTTGAGCATTGCTTTGATGATTATATGAAATTATTATAATTGCCTGGTTATTGCCTCCGATCGGATAGTGTTCATATACGGTGTAAAATTCAACAGAAATATCAGGTAACTCAAAGTAAACTGATTCACCTTCTTTAAGACTGAAATCCATAGGAACTGATGTCTGACTTGATTCAATATAATATGTGGAATGAATTGAGTTGCTTCCCCCTGTAATTTCATCATCATCAAATGAGCAAGAAATAAAAAGCAAAATTGAAACAACAATTAAAGCGTATATTAAAAATAATCTTGTGGGCTTAGGTATAAATTAGAACTTAGTTGAAATTTCTTTAATAAAAAAAAGAAGAGACTCCAAATAATTGATAATTTTATATTAACAAAAAAAAAAAAATTATAA
>JAKIZM010000115.1 GCA_022708025.1 Bacteroidota bacterium
TACCATTATGCCCAGCATCTAAACCATTCTGAACTGTTACGTATTTATTTAAGGAACCGTGAGTCTGTATGTTCAATTGTTCCTGATATACTACTGAATCAACTCCACCTGAGATATATATTACATCACCAGGCTGTATCTGATTCCAGTTTATTGATGAAAATGACTTCCAAGCATCTACCCAACTCGTACCATTGTTTTGACCTGAGGCGTGCTTATCTATATAATATTGATTCGAACCGCCACCTTGCTGTAGTGTCGTAAAATTCCATACTGAACCTGATGTCGTGTTACCCTGATTATCCTTTGCTACTATCTTCCAGTAATAAGTTGTATTGGTATTTAATTGCCCCGGATCATAACTCGAAGCTGTCTGATTCGATGAAACCAATGATGGATTACTATTAGAACCAAAGTATACATCGTAGCTAAGAGGATCTCCATCCGGATCACTGCAACTCCAGCTCAGTGTTGAGTTAACCGGCTGGTTTACTGAACCATTTACAGGATTTGGATTTGTCGGTGAGTTTGGAGGATTATTTGAACCACCACCGCCGCCACTACCATATTCAAATGCTCCTATATCCCAATGTCCGTCATTCCTCGGATTACCTGCTATATCTCTTGTAGGGTCAAAACCCGGTAAATAACCTACATATCTGTTCAGATAATATAGCATATTTGTACCAGCATCAATTGCCGGTGAACTTGATTGAAGTTCGTATTGCCCTAATCGCCAGTTGCCTGCAAACTTTGGATTACTATTTACACCAGTGCCACCATAGTTATTTATAAAATCATTCCAGCTTGATGGAGAACCTGTTGTCCCATTTGGCCTTTGAAACCCGCCACCATAGAAACTTGGATTAGGATTATAAGCTCGCCAGGCTAAGTTTGTATGGCAGCTATCAACTCTTGTGGATTTTGCATTGCCACCTTGTTGTCCCCAAGTCCAATTACCATTTTCACAGCTACCAGGTGTTGAGCCGTTTACACCCATATTGACCATTATATTATTACTCAGATATGTTCTGCTTCCCTCACCTTCAAAACAAGGTGCACCCCAGTTTGCTGTTACAATAGTATTATTTATTACATAACCCTGGTAAACATTTCCTCCACTTTCCGGATTTCTTAAATATACAGACCGCTGATAATTACAACCCTGATCACCTCCATTATAGAAGAAATTATTAAACACTAATACCGTATCACTGTAATTAGCTGTACTTCCTCTTAAACCAAGAATAATATTGTGTCCCTGAACTGCTGAATCCGTTATACATACATTATTATAAAAGTAAAAAGCATATCCCCACAATGCAACCTGAAAATTATCCAAGTGGTCAGTACCAGTTCCAAATTGACGATTACGCATATGAAAATAATTATGATGAACATAAAAATGATGAACTCGCTGAGCATAATTATTATCATCCGTATTAAGATTGTCTTGTTTGCTTATAACTATGCAGTTCTTGATTTCTATATAAGAGCAATCTTCCCACCAAGTCCCCATCTCACCACCATTTAATATTGTCAAGGAATCCAAAACTATATTGGAAGCACCGTTCCACATATAAACTCCCCGAACTCCGAAATCTCTTATCGTAATGCCTTTTATATAGATATACTTATGACCAGCCGAATTGGTAATTCCGGAACCGCTCGGAGTAAGAACAACCTTACCGCTATGACCGCTTGGCGATGGTGAAAATCTGCCAGGCATTATATAAATATAGTTACCCGCTGATCCGCTCTTGCCTATGGTTATTCCTGATGTATATACAACTGAGTCCGGACCGCCGTCAATAAAAAGGTAATCACCTGCTTTTATTGAATTCCAGTTTATTGAACTGAATGATGTCCAGGCATTTGCCCAGCTTGTTCCGTTATTACTTCCGCTGCCGCCCTTCTTTACATACCAATCTGTGGCTGATAACGGGAGACTTAATAGTAACAAATAAAGTGTGGTAAGGAATAATTTGCTTATGTGTTGATTAATGAAAGATCTTAATAGATTCATCATAGTCCTCTCCTAAATTTAGTTTCAAATCTTAACCAAAATATGTGCCGTTATAAGTCATTATTTTTTTGACACACTTAAAATGAGACATCGGTAAAATTGTTATTCTTGTAATTTTTACTCAACGTTTTTTAATACAAGTGAAATTATTTTGACGAAAGCAAGATGAGCAATAAGTGCAGTTTGAAGTAATCTTTCGTTTCTGGGATTTTAAAATACTTAAAAAATTAATAATAAAAAATTTTTTTTTACCTTCAAAAGAAAATCTTAATAACTTTTTATTGATATGCTTAGTTAATACTTTATCAAATGATGCCTTCAGGTAATCAATAATTTAAAATATGTATATAGAGTGTTTTGTGAAATGGCTGATTATAACTAAATAACCAAATAATGTTAATAACAAAGTGAGGTGTTTTAATATGGATAAGCTCTGTCTTAATACAGAGAATTAATTATCTATTATTGGAAATATTAAAAGTTAATTTTACAAAAATAATTTTACCTTTAACTGATAGTTTTTCTATTAATTTGATTTAAAAAGTTTTTATATAAAATAAAAACCTCACTACTATTGAGGTTTTTTGCTTTTATTTTAGTGAACTCTAATTCAATAACAGTTGCTTATCATTGTTGCGTAAGATAACGGCAGAGTTCTATTGAACGAGAATCATTTTCTTAACCTGAACAAATGCATCGCTTTCAATTCTGTATATATACATTCCGCTTGCTAAATTAGCTGCGTTTCCGCCGGAGGCGGATCCGCCTATGGCGGAAAATGTTACTTGATGATATCCTGCTTCGTAAGTTCCTTGTGCAAGTGTTTCTACTAATTCACCAAGCATATTATAAATATTAATTTTTAGCTGCGTTTCTTCCGGAAGAGAAAACCTGATAGTAGTGCTTGGATTAAACGGGTTAGGATAATTCTGTGAGAGTTCATACATTGTTGGCAGTACTTCCACTTCTACTATATCTGAATATTCGTAGCTGCCACTGTAGTTCAGTTGCTTTAACCGATATTGAAACTTGCTTCCGCCTGTGGATAAATCTTTATCCGTAAAGCTGTATTCTTTTGATTCTGTTGCTGTACCGCTTCCTTCTACAAAACCAATTGTGTTCCATTGACCATCGTTTATTTTTCTTTCAACATTAAAACCGGAATTGTTTACTTCTGTTTTTGTAACCCACTTTAAGTTAACCGTGTTTTGATCAGCAGTTGCTGTGAAAGATGTAAGTTCAACGGGGAGAGGTGAAGTATTCTCATCAGTAAAAGTTCCATTAATCCATAATGTTGCATTATCACCATCAAAAATAAAAGTTGAACTTTTTTGCCAAATAAGTCCTGCATTGCCTAAAGGATTTATTGTCGTAAAATTTATTGTAACCACATCTGTCCATAATGGCGTTGTAGCGACAACAGTACCTGCATTATATATATTTAATTCAATATTTAACCATATTTGATTGAGCCTAGGTAAGGTAACTGTTGCTGGGGAGTAATTCCCACCAGAGAAATTATGATATGTATAATCAACACCATTTTGTGGTGAAACGGGGAATGACAAAGCTGTATTATTAAAATTAAATACAATTGTAGAACCTCCAAGATCATCAGTGCCAGT
>JAKIZM010000012.1 GCA_022708025.1 Bacteroidota bacterium
GGAAAGGAAATAACAACACTTGTAAATGAAGAAAAGTCAGTAGGGAGTTATGAAATTACGTTTGATGCATCAGGTTTGTCAAGCGGAATATATTTTTACAAGTTGTCAGCCGATAACTTCCAGCAAACGAAAAAAATGATTCTGCTTAAGTAAGCATATTAATATTTAACCTATAAAGGACGGTTTTTTGCCATCCTTTTTTTTAAAAGTAAATTTAAGCTTAGATACGCAAAAACAGCTTTTATAGGTTAAATGTGGTTTAATTTTTTAATAAAGTAGTATTTATTAACTAACTTAAATAAGGTTCTCTTGACAATGAAGAAAATTTATTGTTAGTTTGATTAAGAACTTTTAAACTTCGCGAACACAAGGGAGACTCCAAAGATTTTCTTATTAAGTTCTGCTTCACAATACTCACACGAAGCTTAAGGTTCCAGTATGTTTTTTTAATATAATACAAAAGGTGCTCTATGAAAACATTATCAAAAGTTTCATTTGTTGTCATCTTATTGTTTTCCCTTCAAATATTACCGCAGACAGACAGTAAATCTCAATTCTTTTTTGAAAAACAACTTAAAGAAAGAATCAATTACAACATACAACCTTATGAACATTTAAAAGAAGGTTTACAAATAACAGATTCCAGTAATTCAGAGATCAGATCAATAATAAATAAAAATGTGCTTGATAATGGATCCCTTTTATATGAAACAATAGAACAAATTTGGGAAGATTCTAATTGGCAGAATATATGGAAATATACTAACACCTATGATTCAAACAATAATTTAATTGAACAACTAGTTCTAAAAGGGAGTGGGATTACTTGGATGTATAATTCAAAGAATACTTATACCTATGATTCAAATAATAATTTGATTGAAAAGATATGGCTAGTCTGGGCTGCTCCTAATTGGCTGAATGTATGGAAAAATATTTTTGCCTATGATTCAAATAATAATTTAATTGAATATTTATGGCAAAGGTGGGAAGGTTCTAACTGGCTGAATTATGACAGAATTATTTATGTCTATGATTATAATAATAATTTGATTGAAAATTTAAGCCGACACTGGGAAGGTTCTAATTGGAAGAATTTTTGGAGAGAAACTTTTACCTATGATTCAAATAATAATTTGGTTGAACTTTTAAGCCAACGTTGGGAACGTTCTAATTGGGAGAATGTTTGGAGGGAAACTTATACCTATGATTTAAACGGTAATTTAATTGAAACGATATATCAAATCTGGGTTGATCCAAATTGGATGAATTATTCGAAAGGTAATTATACCTATGATTCAAATAATAATTTGATTGAAGAGATATCCCAAAACTGGTATGGCTCTAATTGGGTGAATTCTTCGAAAAGCACTTATACCTACGATTCAAATAATAATTTGATTGAAATTTTATCGGAAAACTGGGAAGTTTTCAATTGGGTGAATTTCCGGAAGTATACTCGTATCTATGATTCAAATAATAATTTGATTGAAACAATAACTCAATATTGGAATGATTCCAATTGGATAAATGACGGTAGAGTTTTGTATTCATACTCACCAACAGATGTTGAAGAACTTCCGGGTGAAATTAAAACTTACAGCTTATCTAATAACTATCCGAATCCATTTAATCCCTCGACAACGATTAAATATCAAATCCCAAAATCAGGACTTGTTACACTTAAAGTATATAATGTTTTAGGAAAGGAAATAACAACACTTGTAAATGAAGAAAAGTCAGTAGGGAGTTATGAAATTACGTTTGATGCATCAGGTTTGTCAAGCGGAATATATTTTTACAAGTTGTCAGCCGATAACTTCCAGCAGACAAAGAAGATGATTCTGCTTAAGTAAGCATATTAATATTTAACCTATAAAGGACGGTTTTAAGCCGTCCTTTTGTATTTTAAAGCAAACCTGATTTCTTGTAAAAACAATGCAACATTTATAAGTTTGCCAGCGTCTAATCAAAATTAAATTCAAGTGTTTAAAATAAACTAATTTAAGAGGTAATCAGTTGGATATAGTTGCATTGAATGAAAAGATAAAACAAGAAAGCGCATTTATTGATTTGCTGTTAAGTGAAATCAGTAAAGTAATTGTCGGACAAAAAGCTATGGTTGAAAGGCTTATTATCGGACTTCTTGGAAATGGACATGTTTTGTTGGAAGGTGTTCCGGGTTTAGCAAAAACTTTAGCCATTAAAACCCTGGCTCAGGCGATGCAGGCAAAATTTCAGAGAATTCAATTTACACCCGATTTACTTCCTGCAGATTTAATCGGCACACAAATCTATAATCAGAAAGAAGGAAATTTCTTTATAAGAAAAGGTCCTATCTTTTCAAATTTTATTCTTGCCGATGAAATTAACCGTGCGCCTGCAAAAGTTCAAAGTGCTCTTCTTGAAGCAATGCAGGAAAGACAGATTACAATCGGAGAAACTACTTTTAAACTTGATGAACCATTTTTAGTTCTTGCAACACAAAATCCGATTGAACAGGAAGGAACATATCCGTTACCCGAAGCTCAGGTTGACCGGTTTATGCTAAAGATAAAAATTACATATCCTGAAAGAGCAGAAGAGCTTTCTATAATGCGTCAGAATATGGATTTGATTGAGCCGATGGTAAGTCCGGTTATCTCCCCGAAAGAAATTATGAAGGCAAGATATTTATTAAATGAAGTATATCTTGATGAGAAGATTGAGAAATATATTCTCGATATAGTTTTTGCTACTAGAGAACCAAAAAAATATAATCTTAAGTTTAAAAAAGATGATAAGGAGTATGAGCTAGGTGATTTAATCAGTTATGGTGCTTCACCTCGTGCTACAATAAATCTTGCAATAGGTGCGAAAGCAATGGCGTTTATTAAACGAAGGGGCTACGTGATTCCGGAAGATGTAAGAGCAATATGTTTTGATGTTTTAAGACATCGTATTGCTGTTACTTATGAAGCAGAAGCAGAAGAAATAACTTCTGAATCAATAATTAGTGAAATATTAAATAAAGTGGAAGTTCCTTGATAGACTGAATGTTCATAAAAATTTTAACATATGTATAATTTTTTACAAAAAATTATTTCTAAGATCAAACTCGTTTGGGAATGGATTAAAAGATTATTTCAATTTACCAAACCGACCAAGACTGTTGTTAAATCAAAACCAGATCTGACGAAAGGACTGCTAAAACAAGTTAGACAAATAGAAATAATAACAAAAGGACTTGTCAATCATATTTTTTCCGGCGAATACCATTCTGTGTTCAAAGGACGCGGTATGGAATTTTCTGAAGTACGTGAATATCAGTTTGGCGATGATATCAGAAATATTGATTGGAATGTTACAGCACGTTTTGGTCATCCTTATATAAAGATATTTGAAGAAGAACGTGAACTGACTGTTATCTTGATGGTTGATCTTAGCGGCTCTTTAATGTTTGGCTCTGTAAGTAAAACCAAGCAAAGAATTGCAGCAGAACTCAGTGCTATTCTTGCTTTTTCAGCATTAAAAAACAACGATAAAGTCGGATTGATTTTATTTACAGATAAGATTGAAAAATTTGTCCCGCCTAGAAAAGGAAAAAAGCACGTTTTAAGAATTATCCGTGAAGTATTATCATTTGAACCTGAAGGTAAATCTACCAATCTCAAAGGTGCGTTAGAATTTATGAACAATGCAATAAAGAAAAAGTCAATTGCATTTCTGATTTCTGATTTTATTGATGAAGGATATGAAAAAATTCTAAGGATTGTAGGGCGTAAACACGATCTTATAGGTATTGTACTGGAAGACAAACGCGAAAAAGAAATTCCGAATATCGGGATGATTAAGATAAGTGATTCTGAAAATGGTAATGAAAGATGGATTGATACTGGTTCAAGAAGAGTAAGAACAATGATATTAAATGAGCGTTTGGAAAATGAGAAACAAAGAGATTCGGTTTTTATTAAAAGCGGATTGGATAAAATTGAAGTAACTACTGATGCAAATTATATTCAGCCTTTAGTACAGTTTTTCAGAAGGCGTGCAAAGAAATGGTAAACAGACTTTTTTTCTTATACATATTTTTTGCTTTCTTATATCCCTCTTATGCTCAGGAGATTACTGCAACTGCTTCAACAGATACTAGTGATTATCTTATTGGTGATTATATAAAGTATTCGCTGATTATTACAATGGATAATGATGTTTATATTATCAATCCGTTTTTCAGAGATACATTAAAAAATGTTGATGTTATTTCGATTGATGGACCAAATGTAGAAGAATCCGAAACACAGAAGACGGTTAAGTATTTAACAATACTTTCATTGTTCGATTCCGCAGCAGTAACAATTCCTCCTATCAGAGTGGAATATCGAGTACAAAATGATACTACTTTAAAATTTGTAGAATCAAATCCTGTGTCGTTTAATGTTCACAGAATAAATGTATCAGTTGAAGAAGAAATAAAAGATATTAAACCGCCCGTCCGTTTATTCGATTATTATTTTCTTATTTATGTTTTTATCGGGCTGATTGTTTTATCATTACTGGTTTATTACTTTATCTGGCGTAAGTACTTCAAAGGGAAAAAAGAAATAAAAGTTTTGACTAAGGAAGAAAAAATTCCGGCTTATCAATTAGCGTTGAAACAACTGGAACAACTTGAAAAAGAACAGCTTTGGCAAAACGGTCATATTAAAGAATATCACTCAAGAATAACAGAAATCATACGTGAATATTTCGAAAAGCAATTTGGTTTACCTGCGCTTGAAAGAACTACTACAGAATCTCTTTTGCTTCTTAGAAAGCATCGTCAGGGTATTAAAATATCTGATATTACAGAACAGTTTTTAAACTATGCCGATCTTGTAAAGTTTGCGAAATATATTCCGATGGAAACCGTAAATCTTGAAATGATGAGTCAGGCAAAAAGTATTGTTAAGAAAACCACAGATCCTGATCAGAGCGAAAAAATGGAGGCAGAAAATGTTCACTAATATATCATTCGCTTATTCCTGGGTTTTATATTTTCTACTGATTATACCTTTGCTTATTGTCTGGTATTTCTGGTATGGTAAAAAAAAGCAATCAGCTATATCATATTCATCCATAAAAATATTAGAGAACGCTCCATCCACAATTAGAATAAGATTAAGACATTTACCTTTTTTACTTAGGATGATTGCTCTTGCAGCATTAATTATTGCACTTGCAAGACCTCAGAACTTTACAGCAGGTCATAATATTAGTGCAGAAGGAATAGATATTTCAATAGTACTTGATATCTCAGGCAGTATGCTTGCAGAAGATTTTAAACCAAACAGGTTAGAGGCTGCAAAGAAAGTAATTGATAATTTTATCCAAGGGCGTACTAACGACAGGATTGGTTTGGTAATTTTTTCAAGAGAAGCTTTTACACAATGTCCGCTAACTATTGATTATTCGGTGCTGAGAAATTTGTTAAGTGATATAAAAACAGGTATGATAGAAAATGGAACTGCAATCGGTAATGGGATTGCTAACGGAATAAACAGATTAAAAGACAGTGATGCTAAAAGTAAAGTATTAATTCTACTTACGGACGGTGTAAATAATGCAGGCGAGGTTGATCCTGTTTCTGCTGCTGAAATTGCTGCGTCATTTGGTATCAGGATTTATACAATTGGAGTCGGAACTCGTGGCGAAGCACCTTATCCGGAACAAACACTACTTGGAATACGTTATCAAATGGTTCCGGTTGAAATTGATGAAGCTATATTAAAAAAGATTGCGGAATTAACAGGCGGTGAATATTTCAGAGCTACAAACAACAAAACCCTACAGGATATTTATGAAAGAATTGACAAGATGGAAAAAACAAAAATTGAAATAACATCTTTCAGAAATGCGCAGGAATTATTTGCTCCCTGGCTTTTAATAGGTTTTTCATTAATCTTATTGGAACTTCTTGCTTCTAAAACAATATTAAGGAAACTTCCATAATGTTCAGATTTGCTAATCCCGAATACTTAATTGCATTATGGCTGATACCGGCTTTGATCTTTCTGTTTATAATATTTAACCGTAACAGAAAACGGCTGCTGGAAAAATTTGCTGATAAAGAAATCCATAAAGTTATTTTCTATTCTTTCAGCAGTGCAAAAACAAAATTAAAATTTGCAATAATTCTGGTTGTTCTTTCTTTGCTTATAATTGTCTTTGCCAATCCGCAGGTTGGAACTAAAATGACAGAAGTTAAACAAACCGGCATTGATGTGTATATTTTGCTGGATGTTTCTAGGAGTATGGCAGCAGAAGATATTAAGCCAAACAGACTTGAAAAAGCTAAATATCAGATTTCAAATCTTATTCAAAAACTCAGAGGTGATAGAATAGGCTTAATTGTTTTTTCGGGTGAAGCTTATATCCAATTTCCGCTGACAACCGATTATTCGGCAGCAAATCTTTTTTTATCGGCAGTTGACTTTAACTCAGTTCCGCAACCGGGCACTGCAATTGCTTCTGCAATAAATATGGGTGTACAATCATTTGATTCTGCATCAACAGATAAAGCGATAATTTTGATTACTGATGGAGAAGATCACGAAGGTGATATAGATGCAGCAATTAAAAAAGCAGTTGAGAAAGGAATAAAAATATATACCATAGGTTTAGGTTCGCCGGATGGTCTTCCGATTCCGATATATGATAATCGTGGCAATCAGATTGGATATAAAAAGGATAATGCAGGGCAAACTGTTTTAACGAAACTGAATGAAGATATATTAGAAAAAATTGCCGATAAGGGTAATGGAAAATATTATCGCGGAAATAATTATGAAGATTATCTTGATAAAATTTATAATGATTTATCCGCTCTTGAAAAAGCTGAGTTTGGTGTAAAAAAGGTTACTGATTACGAAGACAGATTTTATTACTTTTTAATTCCGGCAATAATTCTTTTAGTAATTGAGTTATTTATAACAGATAAACGATCGCCGTTTTTTACAAGATTGAACAAAAAACTCGGCATCGAGGTTTAAGAAAATATGAAATATTTTAATTCTAAAATTATATTGATATTAATAGCTGTAATTAGTTGTAACGGATTTGCACAATCTGACCGCAGCACTCTTAATAAAGGTGTAGATAAATACGAAGAAAAAAAGTTTGTTGACGCCGAAGTTGATTTTAAAAAAGTTGTTGAAAAGTCACCGAAAAGTTTTGAAGCAAATTTTAATCTTGGTGATTCATATTACAAACAAGGTAAATATGAAGATGCAATAAAGTCTTTTCAAAGTGCTTTGGAAAGTGCCAAAGATAATGATAGAAAAGCAAAAGTTTATCATAACATCGGTAATTCATTATTAAAATCTGATAAAGTTGAACAAAGTGTTGAGGCATATAAAACTGCTCTTAAATATAATCCAAATGATAATGATACAAAGTATAATTTATCTTATGCTTTAGAACTGCTGAAGAATAAAGATAAGAATCAGCAAAACAAGAATGATCAGAACAAAAAAGACCAGGATAAACAAAATCAGAATCAGGATAAGAATCAGGACCAGCAATCTCAGGAACAGAATAAACAGGATCAGCAGCAATCTCAGCCTAAAGATCAGGAAGCAAAGCAGGATAATACAAAGCAGCAGCCACAGCCGAAAGAAGAAAAAATATCTAAAGAAGAAGCTCAGAGAATTCTTGATGCATTAAAGAACAATGAAAAAGATCTGCAAAAGCAGATTAGAAAAAGAAGTGGTCAAATCAAAAAAACAGATAAAGACTGGTAATGTTTGTTAGATTATTTTTTACAATTCTGATATTTCTTGTTCAATTTGGTGTTGCACAAAATTTTACAGCAACAGTAGATAATACTACGGTTGGTGTAAATGAACGCTTTCAATTAAATTTTACTTTTGAGGGAAAAGATATTAATTCACTCAAAAATTTTAACCCTCCTTCTTTCAATAATTTTAAAGTGCTATCCGGTCCGAATCAATCTACAAGCATGCAGATAATAAACGGAGTTTCTTCATCTTCACTTACGCTTTCTTATATACTGTTATCAAATTCTCTCGGTACATTTAGTGTCGGAAGTGCATCAATTCAATATGATGGTAAAACATATTCTACAAGTCCGATTAAAATTACAATTGTTCAAGGAACAGCAAAACCTAAAGAAGAAAAACAGTCAGGAGTTTCTGATCAGGAAATAGCAGAAAATTTATTTATCAGAGCTACAATTGATAAAAATAAAGTATATCAAGGCGAACAGGTAACTGTTACATATAAGTTATATACAAGACTTACAATTGCTGCTCAGATGTCTGTTGATAAGCTTCCGCAATATCAGGGATTTTGGGCTGAAGAACTTGAGGCTGCACGTAATATTTCTTTTTCTACAGAAGTTGTAAATGGTAAACAATACAAAGTCGGATTACTTAAAAAAGTTGCATTGTTTCCAAGTCAATCCGGCAAATTGGAAGTAACACCATTAGAACTTACAATCCCTATTCAGATTCAGAAGAAAAAAAATCCGAATAATATTTGGGATGATTTTTTTGGTGATCCATTTGGAAGAGCAGAGATAGTAGAATATCCTGCTAAATCCAATACTTTAAAAGTTGATGTAATTCCGTTGCCTCAAAACAATAAACCAGATTCTTTCAAGGGTGCAGTTGGAAAATATAATTTTACAGCTTCTATTGATAAACGAAAAACAAAAACCAATGAGCCGGTAACTTTAAAGATTGAAATTTCCGGAACAGGTAATATTAAACTTCTTGAACTGCCTCCGTTTGAATTACCAAATGGTGTTGAAAAATATGACCCTAAAATTAATGAACAGATCAGAAGAAGCGGGTTTATAAGCGGAAGTAAGACAGCAGAATATTTACTGATTCCAAGAATAGCCGGTATCAGGGAAATACCAGAAATTGAATTCTCTTATTTTGATCCGGGAATTAATTCTTACAAAACAATCAGATCGGATAAATTTGTTCTGGAAATAGAGCAGGGAAGCAGCACTGCGGATATTTATTCAAATCAGCAATCAGTAAAACAACTTGATAGTGATATACGTTTTATTAAGACAAATTCTGATGATGTCCATTTAAAAGGTGAAGTGTTATTGTTTAAGCCAGGTTTCTGGCTTGCATCTATAATTCCGACATTTATTGCGGCAGGTTTGATTATCTGGAAACGCAAACAGGATAAACTTCACGGAAATATCAGATTGCTTCAATACTCCAAAGCAGAAAAAGTTGCAAAGAAGAGATTTAAGAATGCAAGAAAATTATTGGCACTGAACAATGTAGAATCTTTTTATTCGGAAATATCGCAGGCACTTTTCGGATATCTTGAAGATAAATTTCATATACCAAAAGCAGAGTTTACACTTGACAGAGCTGTTGATGAGTTATTAAAAAGAAATATCAATCCGGAACTTGTTCAGAAGATGAAAGCTAATGCGGAAAAATGTGAATACTTAAGATTCGCACCAGGCACAAATCCCTCGCAGGCAATGAATGAGATGTTTAAATCTTTTTCTTATATTGTAATTAATATTGAAAGGTATATATCAAAGTAAAGATGAAAAATATTCTGATAAATATTTTTATTCTTACTGTGATTTTGTGTAATGTATTATTTGCAAATCCAGAATCTATAATGCGGACTGCAAATGAATATTATAAAAACAATCGTTATCAGCTTGCCATTGATGAATATAATAAGCTGATTGAAGATGGTTATACAGGTGTTTCACTATTTTATAATTTAGGGAATTCATATTACAGATTGGGTCAGATTGGATATGCAATCTTGTATTATGAAAAAGCATTGGAAATTTCACCCGGCGATGAAGATGTTCTTCATAATTTAGAGCTTGCAAAGTTAAATCTTAAAGACAGAGTTGATACGTTACCCCCATTTTTTATTTTTAATATTTGGGAAGGATTACTAGCTTTTTTTTCGGTATCAGGATGGACAGTATTAGTTTATATACTATTTGTTCTGCTTTTAGCTGCAATTGTATTATACTTCTTTTCCAGAAGTGTTGGTCAGCAGCGAACTGTTGTTTTTTCAGCAATTGGAATTTTTGTTGTTTTATTAATTTCTGTTCTTCTGCTTGCCGTTAAGATCAATAAAGAATTTAATGTAAAATATGGAATAGTTTTAACAAAAGAATTAATAGTTAAATCTGCTCCTGATCAGTCGTCAAAAGATGAGTTCCTGATTCACGAAGGATTAAAGATTAAAGTTGATGATAAAGTTGATGACTGGATTAAGATAAGACTTGATGATGGAAAAATAGGATGGGTAAATAAATTTAGTGTCGGGATAATATAAAGTTGAGCAATCAGATATTAAAAAGAGGCTGCCAATAACGGCAGCCTCTTTTATTTTAAAGAAATTAAATTCCGAATAAAATAGTTAATTTAAACTCCAATGCATTAATTGCTCTTGAGTCTGAAATAAAATGGGCAGTATTACCGAGCAGATAAGCCGGATCTGCTTCATCATTTATAAATGTATATGATTCAAGCCTCTGATTTTTCGTTGCATCCCCGTCAAATTTTTTACCGACCAGATTCATCAGATGATATTGGATATTTAAATCCAAATTTAATCCGCCAAGACTGAATAACACACCGCCACCTCCGCCGACACCAATACGGCTTGCAGATTCAATATTTCTCTCGTCACTTGGTAATCCGTTAGGCGCGCTCTTAAACTGAACAGTACCATTGAATGTATTTAAAGATATGAATGCATCAAAATAGGGTGTTATGGGCGAAAGAGGAATATCAAATTTAAATTCGGGACCAAGCCTGAGAGACAGAACTTTATTGGAAACATCAACAGTACTATTATTATTTCCTTCAATAATTTCACCTTCTCCTGAGAAATTTGAATAACCAATTTCGCCAAAAGCATTGATAAATAATAATCCCAAACGAACTTTACCATGAAAATTATATCCGGAATTCATTCCGTATTTTGTACCTTTGTAAAAATCTACAGTAGTTCCCCCATAATCAGCTGTGGGGAGAGAATAGCCGGCACCCGCACCAATCTGAAAAGTAATCTGAGCATTTGCTTGAGTTGAAAAAAGAGAAAAGAATAAGACGGTCAGTAATAATGGAATGTATAAGTTTTTCATTTTACTACTCTTTCTAAATTGTTACACTTAAACTTAAGGAAAATATTTTTAATATTTAACAACAAACATAAAATTGATTGCCAAAAAATCAGTTAGTATTTTTAGATGTATGGATTCAAAAAAATACAATAATACAAAGCTATTTATCGGAATTGCGAAAGGGATTATTAGCTTTATCCTGTTATTCCTTTTTGTGCAGCTTGGTTATAGCTTAATGTTAGAAGATTATATACGATCTTTTACACAAAATGATTATTATGTTTTTATCATTTATGTTTTTGCAATTGGAATTATTTCTTCTATTCTTTTTGCACCCGTTAATTTTTATACCGGCTTTTATCTTGAACATAAATATAATTTATCAAACCAGACATTTAAGAAATATATTTTAGAAAATATAAAATCAATTCTAGTCGGTTTGGTTATTGGTGTTCCGATCTTATTGCTATTCTTCTTTGTTCTTAATCAATTTAAGGATTTATGGTGGCTGATTTTTGCATCTGCAATGTTTTTGATTTCAGTTGTGTTATCACAGATATTTCCTATTCTGATAATGCCTATCTTTTATAAAATTATTCCATTAAATGATGAAGAATTAAAAACAAGAATTACAAAGCTTGCTGAAGGTGCGGGAATTACAGTTCAAAATGTCTTTTCGTTTAATATGAGTAAGAATACCAAAAAAGCAAATGCCGCATTTACAGGATTGGGAAAAACAAAACGGATTATTCTTGGTGATACTTTACTTAATGATTATTCAAAAGATGAAATTGAAACTGTTATTGCTCACGAACTTGGTCATTACAAACATAAACACATTCAAAAGAATATTTTATTCGGAACTGTTACAAGTTTTCTAACATTTTTCATTATTTCGCTTTTATATAAAAACTCACTTAGCTGGTTTGATTTTAACAGCATATTACAAATTGCTGCTTTACCAATTTTAAGTTTATGGGCAATGGTTATCGGACTGATTCAAACACCAATATCAAATATCCTATCTAGAAAATATGAATATGAAGCTGACAGATATGCAATCCAATCAACTCGCAAGCCTGATAGTTTTATCAATACTTTAAATAAACTTACTGATCAAAATCTTGGTGATCGTCAGCCGCATCCTTTTGTTGAATGGTTTTATTATTCACATCCGTCTATTAAAAACAGAATCGATGCAATAGTAAAATTTGCTAAAGAAAAAAAAATAGTTGAATTAAAGAATGAACAGCCGGCAGAGGTTATAGTTTGATAACTTCAATAAAAATATTTTTTATTGTGATTCACACATTTATTTGTTCAATTCTTGCTTTAATATTTATTGCAATTGACAGAACATTTACTCTTTATCACTATCTGGCAAAATATTTTCCTTTGGGTGTTCTTGTTATTTCCGGTGTAAGAGTAAAAATATCCGGACTTGAAAATATTGATCGCAAGGCTGTATATGTTTTTGCATCGAATCATTCCAGCCAGATTGATATAACAGCGCTGCAATGGGGCGTTCCAAACCGAATGAGTATGATATTTAAAAAGGAACTTGCAAGAATTCCTTTCTTTGGTTGGCAGTTGTATCTTGGACCTTATGTGGTCGTTGATAGAAAAGATCCACAAGCTGCTATGAAGAGTCTTCAGCGTGCAAAATGGATTATGGACAAAAAGAAGATTTCAATTTTAGTTTTTCCCGAAGGCACAAGAAGTAAAACCGGTGAAGTGCAAAGTTTTAAACGAGGTGCATTTTATTTAGCCGCTCATAGTGGTTATCCGATTGTTCCTATTACAATAAATGGAACTGATAAAATTTTACCAAAAGGAACTTTTAAATTGAAAAGAGGAACTATCTATCTGCATTTTGATAAACCGATTCCAACTGATAATATAAAATCCAAACCTGATGAAATTGCGTTAATGGAAAAAGTAAGAGAAATAATCATCAGTAATCAGAAAGAGATAAATTAATGTCTGTTACAAAAAAAGATGTTGAAAAAATTGCTGAGCTAGCAAAGTTAAAATTCACAGATGATGAATTAGAAAATTTTACTCATCAGATGAATGAGATATTATCATATATGGATAAACTTAATGAGCTTGACACAGAGAATGTAAAACCACTTTCACATCCTGTTGAACAAATAAATGTATTTCGTGAAGATGAATTGAGACCATCTGTCTCAACCGAAGAATCATTAAAAAATGCGCCTGATAAAACAGATCAACATTTTAAAGTTCCAAAAGTTATTGGTGATAAATAATGGCAAAGAAGGGGAAACCAAAAAAAACTAATCCGTTTGTTCTTGGAGTAATTCCGGCAAGATTTGCTTCAACCAGGCTAATGGGAAAACCGCTTGCGGATATCGGCGGTAAATCTCTTTTACAACACACTTACGAAGGAGCAAGTAAATCAAAACTGTTAGATAAAATTGTTATTGCAGTTGATGATGAGCAAGTTGCAAAGACTGCTAAAAAATTCGGTGCTTCGGTTATAATGACTCCGAAAGATTGTCAAACCGGTTCAGACAGAATTGCTATTGTTGCAAAGGAATTTCCAAGAGCGGATATTATTGTTAACATTCAGGGAGATGAGCCATTCATCAGCGGTATGATGATTGACCAGGCAATAGAACCATTGATATTTGATCCAGATGTAAATGTTTCAACATTAGCAAAACTGATTGATAAAGTTGAAGAACTTGAATCGCCTTCAGTTGTGAAAGTTGTTTTCGATTATAAAAACTTTGCGCTTTATTTCTCAAGATCACCGATTCCATTTGTTCGTGATGCAAAAAACTCTAAAGAGATGCTTGAGAATGCTGATATTTATAAACACATTGGTTTATATGTTTTCAGAAAAGATTATTTAATAAAATTTACTCAGTTAGAACCAACAGACCTTGAGCAATGGGAAAAGCTTGAACAGTTAAGGATGCTTGAAAATGGTTTCAAAATAAAAATTGTTGAAACAGAGTTTGACAGTTTTTCTGTTGATACTCCAGAAGACTTAGAGAAAGCAAGAAAAATTTATTCTAAACTAAAAAAGATTGAGTTAGCAAAATGATTACACCAAAAAAAATACAGTTTGCAAATATTCCAACTCCATTGGAAGAAATTAAATTTGAAGGAAAATCCTTTCTGATAAAACGGGATGATCTAACCGGCTGTGAATTATCAGGAAATAAAATAAGAAAACTTGAGTATTTGCTTGCCGATGCAAAAAGGCAGAAAGCGGATATCATATTTACTTCGGGCGGAGATCAATCGAATCATGCTAGAGCAACTGTTATTGCGGCAAGAAAAATTGGATTGAAAACAAAATTATTTCTTTGGGGAAAAGATACAACTTCACCAAATGGAAATTACTTTCTTGATAAAATATTCGGCGCTGATGTTCAGTTCTTTTCTGAAAAAGAATATGAAAATGTTAATGATATAATGTTTGAACAAAGAATGGAACTGCTTAAAAAAGGAAAGAACGCTTATGCATTTCCAGGTGGCGGATCTACTACACTTGGAATCTGGGGTTACATTAATTTTATCAATGAACTTAAAGAACAGATTGATCTGAAAAAAGTAGATTCAATTGTTGCTGCTGCTGGTTCCGGCGGAACTGCTGCAGGAATGTTAGTCGGAGCTGCATTGAATAAATTGAATGTAAAAATTGTTGCTGTTCATGTATTGATGTCAAAAGAAGAAATGAGAAAACAAATTTTGCAGCTTGCAGAAGGCTGTGTTTTGGATTATAAGCTTGATTGTAAAATAAATCCTGATAATCTTGAAATCATTAGTGGTTATTCAAAGGAGGGATATAAAAAGATTTCTGAAACAAAATTAAAACTACTGAGAAAATTTGCTTTTCAATCAGGAATATTATTAGATCCTGCATATACTGGAAAAGCTTTTACAGCTTATTATGATAAGTTTATTAAAACCGGTAAAGGAAAGAAAAATATTTTTGTTCATACCGGCGGTTTGTTTGCAGTTTTTGCTAGAACAAAAGAATATCTTGGTTAAAAATATTTTAATTTTAATCAAGCACTTTATATGAATTATTTCTAACTTATTATAAGTTAATTTTGAAAAAGTAACATTATTTATCCTTTTAAGAAATTCTGGAAAGAGTAATTATGGATTGTATCTTTTGTGATATTGCATCAAAAGAATCTGATGCTGAAGTAATTTTTGAAAATGAAAAATTTATCGCTTTTCTTGATATTAATCCGATAAACTTTGGTCATACATTAGTAATACCGAAAAATCACTACGATAACTTTTTGACTATTGGTGGAGAAGAATTACTGGAACTTACTAAACTTACACAGTATCTTGCTGGAGTAGTAAAGCGTGCAGTAAAAGCTGATGGATTCAATATAATGTCAAATAATGGAGTCAGCGCTGGTCAATCAGTTTTTCATTTTCATTATCATATAATTCCGCGTTTTGAAAATGATTCACTTATGCGCCTAAGAACAATGCAATATAATGCTGATGAAATTGGTCGTTACGGAAATATGATCAGAGAATCCGTAAAAAAATATAAGGATTTATTAGATGGATAATAAAATCAGAGTAATAGTTGCAAAATCCGGATTAGATGGCCACGATCGCGGTGCAAAAGTCATTGCTGCTGCTTTGCGTGATGCCGGAATGGAAGTGATTTACACAGGACTAAGACAAACACCCGAAATGATTGTTGAAGCAGCTTTACAGGAAGATGCGGATGTTATTGGTATCAGTATATTATCCGGTGCACATATGACAATTTTTCCGAAAATTTTAAATCTGCTCGAAGAAAAAGGAATGGATGATATATTATTGACTGGTGGCGGAATTATTCCTGAAGAAGATATTGTAAAACTTAAAGAAATGGGCGTTGGAGAATTATTTACTCCCGGTGCTTCAACAACAGATATAGCAGAATATATAAAAGAGTGGCGGAAACTTAATCCGCGTAAAAATTAGTTTATAAAACTATTTAACAAATATTATTTGTGAGGTTTGCTATGAAAAAGTTATTACTTTTCATTCTGATTCTCGTCTCTTCCTTAAGTTATTCCCAGACATTATTAGAAACCGTTAATCTGCCGGCAGGTACTTTTTATGAATATAGCTATGGATTAGTTTATAATAGCGGAAAATATTGGCTAAGTTCTAATTCTTCAACAGTGGGTAAACATTTAATCAATGCCGTAAACAGCAGCGGAGTGCAGGTTGATTTTTTAAATTTTACTCCAGACTGGATTAAAGAATCACAAGGGCTTGCGTTTGATGGAACCGATTTCTGGTATGTTGAAAGAAAAACTGCTTATTGTGATTTACAAAAATTAGCAACAAGCGGAATAGTAATTGATTCGATATCAACAAAGGAATTGTTTGGTCCCAGCGGTGCTTATGTTGGCGGAGCAGCCTGGGATGGAACCGGTCTCTGGATTTCAATTTATTATCCGGATGCAATTGCCGCATTGTATAAAATTAATGTAGCAGCAAGAGCAATTGTAGATACCATACCTGTAGTTGGATTACAACCACAGGGTGTTGCAGTTAAAGGCGATACAATATTTTATGTAATGGATGGATTTCAGGGAGATGATGAAAGAATCTTTGCTGTAGATCTAAATACAAAAACTGAATTATTTTCTTTTCATGTTCCTGAAACTCCGGGATTAAGACAAAATCCCCGCGGGCTTGCATGGGATGGTACTTATTTTTGGCTGCTTGCTGAACCGGTTGGCGCTGGTTCTGGAAGACAATTATTTAAGTATGATCTTGGCGGAGGAGGAACACCAGGTATTAATGTCTCGTTAACAAATCTTGAGTTCCCTAATACAACGGTTGGTAATACTTCAAATTTCAATTTCAATATTTTTAGTAGTGGCAATGCAATGTTGACTATTGATTCAATAAAAATTGCTGGCAATGGATTTTCGTACGATGCACTTGTTTTTCCGATAAATATTACTCCCGGTAATTCCCATAGTTTCGGCATTCATTTTACACCATCGAATTATGCCCTCTATCAGGGTACTCTGAAAATTTACAGCAACGATCCTGTTAATCCGATTGTAAATGTGAATCTTAAAGGACAGGGGGTTTTAGATGGAGCTAGGATCGGGCTATCTTCTACTTCGTTTAATTTCGGAAATATTTGGGTCGGCGCTGAGGGTATCGCTTACTGGAATTTTTATGTATTTAATATGGGAAATCAGACGTTACAGATTTCTGATCTACATTTTAATTTGCCTGAATTCACTTATAATTCGCCAAACATTCCGTTTCAAATATCTTCAACAGATACAATTCAATTAACAGCATTTTTCTATCCGAAACAAACCGGATCATATTTTGATACATTAAAAATAACCAATAACGATCTGACTACTCCGGTTGCCAAAATTTTTATACAAGGTAATGGATATTTTAATCAATACAGTTATGGTTTTCCTTTCTGGCAATATCAGGCACCTTTGCATCCTGGTTCAACAAGTACTGAACCAAGAATTGAAGGACTGAAACCAATTAATGATATAACCGGTGATGGTATTCCCGAAGTTATAATTTCAACAGAAAATTATTGGACTATGTGCCTCGATGGAGCAGCTTCAGGCAATTCTTATCCGCTTTGGGTTTTTACAACATTTATTTCAAACAGTAATGCAGGATCAATTGGTCAGTATGGAGAGTATGGCGTTCAGGATGCGATACAAATAGCTAGTGATTTAAATGGCGATGGTTATAATGATGTTGTAATTGCAACCGGCGGCGGCAACGAGCATGTTTATGTTCTGGATGGAACCAACGGTCAGATAATCTGGCAATTCGGTGATGAAAATAATTGGAGTCTCGGAGATTTTGGAGCCATCGATGTTCAAAGAGATTTTAATAATGATGGTATTCCTGATGTGCTGGCAATTGCTGATGGAAATACAAATGGAACAGGATATAAAAGAGCGTTTCTGTTTAATGGTGCAAATGGAAATATAATTTGGGAACATTATTATCCCGGACCTAATCCTGCATTTGGAAAAGCAATAATATCAGTAAACGATTTTACGGGAGACAATATTCCTGAAGTTATAATTGCTTATGGTAATAACGGTAGTACAGATTTAGCGGTAAGGGCTTTAAATGGTGCTAATGGTCAGCCAATATGGACCCGCAGTATGATTACCTATGAACCAAAAGAACTGCTTGCTCTTCCGTTACCGGGAGGCGGAACTGATATTATTGCCGCAGAATATTTTAACAGAATCCATAGACTGAATGGTACAAACGGAAATATTGTTTGGACTTCAATGTTAGGTTCTGCTGCAGGGATGATTCAGATTGCACTTCTTCAGGATATAAATAACGATCAGATACCGGAAGTCCTCGTCGCATCTTTTGCAAACAACGGACTTAATTGTCTGAGCGGTGCAAATGGTTCATTGTTATGGTCCTGGCAGATGGATTATCAATTTGGTGTTGCTGCAGTACCGGATTTAAATAACGATGGATTTCAGGATGTTATTGCCGGTTCACGTGATGGTAATCTTTATTGCATAAGCGGCAAAGGAGATGCTTTGTTGTTTTCTCATTCTTTCCCGGGTGATTGGGTTTATACTGTAAATTATATGTCATCTATTGATGGCAATGCCAGTAAAGAAGTAATTGCCGGAACAAAAAGTGGTAAAGTTGTATGCTTCTCAGGCGGAACTGTTGCTGTTCCGGTTGAACTTACAGCATTTACAGGAAATCCTGTTAACGGAAATGTTTTACTTAACTGGACTACTGCAACAGAAATTAATAATCAGGGATTTGAAGTTCAGAGATTAAAAGATCATAAAATTGAAGGATTAAATGAGTGGGAAAGGATCGGCTTTGTTTCCGGATTTGGAACAACAACTGAAGCTAAATCTTATTCCTTTACTGATGAAAATGTAAAGGCAGGAAAATATCAATACAGATTAAAACAAATTGATTTTGATGGAAGTTTTGAATATTCAAATATTATTGAAGTTGATGTTAATACTCCTGCTGAGTATTCTTTAGAACAGAATTATCCAAATCCGTTTAATCCTGTTACAACAATAAAATTTTCTCTGCCGGTTTCAGGTAATGTAAATTTATCTGTTTATAACTCTCTGGGAGAAAAAGTTGAAACACTAGCTAATCAATATTTTGAAGCAGGTCATCATCAAATTATATGGAAAGCTGATAAATATTCTTCAGGAGTTTATTATTATAGAATTGAAGCAGGTAATTACAACTCAGTTAAAAAAATGATGCTGATAAAATAAATTATGATAAAAGACATTTTGGAAATCGCCGGTATTGCCGGCGATATTATTCGTGAAGGGTTTGGCAATAATTTTCAAATCGAATATAAAACAAGTGAAAAAAATCTTGTAACAGAAATTGATAAAAAATCTGAAAATACAATTGTAGATTTTATTAATAAAAAGTTTCCAACACATAACATTTTAACGGAAGAATCAGGAGAACACAAAAAAGACTCTGATTACATCTGGGTAATAGATCCACTTGATGGCACAACAAATTTTGCGCACGGTTTACCAATCTTTGCTGTCTCAATCGGAGTGATGAAGAAAAATGAAATTGTTGCCGGAGTAGTTTATGATGTTATGAGAAACATTTTTTATTCTTCTGAAAAGGGTAGTGGATCCTTTGCAAATGATACTAAAATCAGAGTAAGTAATAATGATAAAATTGGTCTTGGGGTGTTAGCTACAGGATTTCCGTATAATGTAGAGGACAATCCTTACAATGCTTTTGAAAGATTTGAATCTTTAACAAAAAGAGCCCGTGCAGTAAGAAGATTGGGATCTGCATCAATTGATTTCTGTTACGTTGCAAACGGAGTTTTTGATGGTTTCTGGGAAGTGTCTCTTTTTCCCTGGGATATTTGCGCAGGAAAGTTAATTGTAGAAGAAGCCGGCGGTATAGTTACTGACTTTTCCGGAAATGAAACAAATGTTTTTACCAAACAAATAATTGCAAGCAATAAAAAAATCCATCAACAAATGGTTGATGGATTAAAAATCTAAACTGCTATTTCATTCCGATCGTTGTCTTGAAAGTAAAACGATTTCAACAAAAGATATATTGTAAAGTACTATTTTATCGGTACTGATTTATCCAGACTTTGATACATTTGTTCAATTAAATCCTGGTATCTTTCCTCAACATACTGACGTTTTATTTTTAAGCTGGGTGTTATTTCACCTGATTCAATTGTAAATGGTTTGTCGAGCAATACAAACTTCCTGACACGTTCATAATTTGCAAGTTTTTTCTGAAACTGATCCATTTCTTTATCAAGCATTTTATAAATTTCTTCATCTTTCACAAGGTCTTCAACTTTATCATACGGAATTTTATGTGAATCAGCATATTCTTTTACTGCCTCAAAATCGGGAACAATAAGTGCAGTTAAAAACATTCTTCTATCTCCGATCAATACAAACTGATCAATATATTTGCTTGCAAGGAATAAGCTTTCAATCGGAGTTGGAGCAATATATTTTCCCGCGGAAGTTTTAAATAAATGTTTTTTTCTATCAGTGATGATTAAAAATCCATCAGCATCAAATACACCGATATCACCTGTGTAAAGCCAGCCGTCTTTGATTGTTGCTTCAGTTTCTTTTTTGTTTTTGTAGTAACCCTGCATAATGTTAGGACCTTTTGCAAGTATCTCTCCATCCGATGCGATCTTAATTTCAACACCGGGGAAAGGTTTTCCAACTGAACCAAATTTGTAGTCATCATATCTGTTTGCAGCAATAACAGGTGAGGATTCAGTTAATCCATATCCCTCAAGAATTTTTATTCCTATTGCTTCAAAAAATTCTCCAAGTGCTCGTGGCAATGCAGCACCACCGGAAATAAAAAATCTTAAATTGCCTCCTGTTTTTTCCTGAAGCGTTTTATAAACAAGTTTATCAGCTAATTTATATTGAAGTGACAAGCTTAGCGGTATCTTACCAACTTTCTCTGCCTCTCTGTATCTTTTACCTGCATCCATTGCCCAGTAAAATATTTTTTGTTTTTTCTCTGACTGAGATTCAACATTCTTAATAATTTTTGAATGAATTCTTTCAAACAATCTCGGAACTGTGGTCATAATTGTTGGTTTAACTTCAATCAGGTTTTGTGCAACAGTTTCGATACTTTCTGCATAACATACCGTACATTTTGCAGAGAAAGCAGTGTAATAACCAGCCATCCTTTCAAAGATATGACATAGTGGTAAGAATGATAAGAACACATCTTTGTTTGAAATCGGAAAAGACTGTAACGCTGCTTCCACATTTGAAAGAATATTATGATGAGTTAAAACAACACCTTTAGGTTCACCTGTGGTACCGGAGGTGTAAATAATTGTACAAATATCAGAAGGTTTTATTGAAGTAAAATTATCTTTAAGTAATGAAGGATGTTGTTTCTCGTATGTTTTTCCTGACTTCTGAACATTGCTGAAAGTTAAGAGATCTTTATTATTTGAATCATAATCTTTTTCATTAAGAAGAATTATATACTTAAGTGTTTTACATTTATCTCTTACTTTCATCACTTTATTAAGCTGAAATTTAGTTGAGACAATTATTATCTTCGATTCAGAATTATTCAGGATAAACTCAACTGATTCAGCAGTAAGTGAAGGATACAATGGAACATTGATTGCTCCGAGACTTAAAATAGCCATATCACTATAAACCCACTCAGGACGGTTTTCTGAAATTATTGCAACCTTATCATCTTTTTTGATACCTAACGAAGCTAACCCAAAAGCAAAAGCATCTGTTTCCTCTTTAAACTGATCGTAAGTAATACCTACATACTTTCCATTGACTTTATGTTTAATTACAAAATTATTGGTTTCCTTGCTGTACTCTTCAGTAAGATGCTGATAAAGACGGGGTATTGTGGTTAAATAATTGAATGATGCCATTTATTACCTCTCTTTTTTTGTCGGTTTTCACCCTCTGAAAACCTATTAATAGTTTAAGATAGTTTGCCTTAATAAATAAAACGTCATTACTGACACAAAATTTTTGGATTAATTATCATCAAATAATACTAGGCTCAAAATAACATCAAAAACTATAATTGCAAAAAGAAAATATAAAGTTGTTATTGGATTTTGTCTTATTATCTAAGCGAAGTTATATTAAACCGTTCATTGTTTTTAATGAGTTTAAAGAAAATTTTTATCTGATTCTCACTAAACTTCAAATTGATAATCCCGCCCAAAAGCCGTAATTTTACAACTACTTTTAATAAAATTGAGGAGAATCATGTCAAACGCATATTTTAAAGTTCCGCATCCTATAAATGAACCAATTAAATCATACAAACCAGGAAGCCCGGAAAGGGAAGAATTAAAGGAAAAACTTGCCGAGCTTAAATCTAAACAAATAGAGGTTCCACTTATTATTGGCGGTGAAGAAGTTAAAACCGGCAATACCGAAAAAATGGTAATGCCACACAATCATAGCCATGTGTTGGGAATTTATCATAAAGCCGGTAAAAAAGAAGTTGAAATGGCTGTTGAAGCCGCACTTAAAGCAAGAAAAGAATGGGCTGAGATGCCTTGGGAACACAGAGTAGCAGTGTTTTTAAAGATCGCAGATCTTCTGGCTGGTCCCTGGAGAGCAACAATAAATGCTGCTACGATGCTTGGTCAGTCCAAAACAGTTTTTCAAGCTGAAATAGATTCTGCTGCAGAATTAATTGACTTCTTTAGATTCAATAGTTTTTATATGGCTCAACTTATGCAAGAGCAGCCATATTCCGGCAGCGGAATGTGGAATCGTTCTGAATACCGTGCTTTGGAAGGATTTATTTTTGCTGTAACTCCATTTAACTTTACATCAATAGCCGGTAATCTTCCTACTGCACCTGCACTTGTTGGTAATGTTAGTTTATGGAAGCCTGCATCAAGTGCTGTTTATTCTGCTTACTGGTTAATGAAATTATTTGAAGAAGCTGGTTTGCCAAAAGGCGTAATCAATTTTGTTCCCGGTTCAGGCGGACAAGTTGGAACTCCTGCATTTACGAATCCGAATCTTGCAGGCGTTCACTTTACTGGTTCAACTGAAGTCTTTCAGAATATGTGGAAAACTATTTCTGATAATCTTAAGAATATGAAATATTATCCGAGAATTGTAGGTGAAACCGGCGGTAAGGATTTTATTTTTGTTCACAACTCTGCAGATATTGATGCTTTAGTTGTAGCTGCATTAAGAGGTGCATTTGAGTTTCAGGGACAAAAATGTTCCGCTGCTTCTAGAATGTATATACCGAAATCCTTATGGAAGGAGTTTAAAGAAAAATTTGTCGCTGAAGTCGGGAAAATTAAGATGGGCGATGTAGAAGATTTTACCAACTTTATGTCTGCTGTGATAGATAAAGGAGCATTCAAATCAATTACTGATTACATAAAATTTGCAAAAGAATCAAAAGATGCTGAGATTATTACAGGCGGTAATTTTGATGATTCAAAAGGATACTTTATTGAACCGACAACAATCGTTACGACAAATCCAAAATTCAAAACAATGGAAGAAGAAATTTTCGGTCCTGTTCTAACAATTTATGTTTATGATGATAACAAATTGGATGAAACATTAACACTTTGTGATGAAACTTCTCCGTATGCATTGACCGGTGCAATCTTTGCTCAGGATAGAAATGCAATAGTTAAGATGTCGGATAAATTAAGAAATTCTGCCGGTAACTTTTATATAAATGATAAACCAACAGGAGCAGTTGTTGGTCAGCAGCCATTTGGCGGCGGAAGAGCTTCAGGAACAAATGATAAAGCTGGAAGCGCAATGAACATTTTAAGATGGATGACAGCCAGAACAATAAAAGAAACATTCGATCCTCCAAAGGATTGGCGTTATCCGTTTATGAGTGATAAATAAATACAAATTATGTCATTCTGAGCTGATCGAAGGATGACTTTAATAATTATTTTTTCGCTGCATTTCGATAGGCTCAGTGCAGCAATCATTAAAAATAATTTAAGGTTATAAAGGATGAAGATTCACGAATATCAGGCAAAAGAAACGCTTAAAAAATTCGGCGTTCCTGTTCAGGATGGAATAGCTATTAAAAGTATGCTGGAGTTTGATGATGCTATTGCAGCATTGCAGCAGCGCGGGATTAATCAGTTTGTTGTTAAATCTCAGATACACGCAGGTGGAAGAGGAAAAGGCAAAGTATATGATATTAATGACAGAGATAATTTAGTTCTTGAAGGCGGTGTAAAGTTTACAACTTCACCTGAAAAAGCTGCTGAATATGCTGAAAAAATTCTTGGCAATATTCTTGTTACACATCAGTCAGGTCCCGAAGGTAAAGTTGTTAAAACTTTGTACATAACAGAAGGATTGGATTATAAAAAAGAATTATATCTGGGAATTCTTTTAGATCGTTCTGTTTCAAAGAATGTGATTATGGTTTCGACAGAAGGTGGAGTTGAAATAGAAAAAGTTGCTGAAGAAACTCCGGAAAAAATTATTAAAGAATGGATTGAACCGGGTGTTGGTCTGCAGGCATATCAGGCACGCAAACTGGCTTTTGCTTTGGGATTGGAAGGAAACGCATTTAAGAGTTTCATTCCGTTTATTAAATCTCTTTACAAAGCTTATGAAGCGACTGATGCATCATTGCTGGAAATTAATCCATTAGTAATTACAAATGATGATCGTGTTGTAGCACTTGATGCAAAAATGAATTTTGATGATAATGCACTTTATCGTCATCCGGAAATTTTAGAATTCAGAGATCTTGATGAAGAGGATCCGTTGGAAATTGAAGCTTCAAAATATAATCTTAATTATATTAAGCTTGATGGTAATGTTGGATGTATGGTTAACGGCGCAGGTCTGGCAATGGCAACAATGGATATTATTAAACTTGCAGGCGGTGAACCGGCTAATTTTCTTGATGTTGGCGGCGGTGCAAATAAAGAAACTGTTGCTAACGGATTTAAGATTATTCTTTCTGATCCGAATGTTAAAGCAATATTGATTAATATCTTTGGCGGAATAGTTAGATGTGACCGTGTAGCGCAAGGTGTAATTGATGCAGCAACTGAAATGGATGTCAAAGTGCCGATAGTAGTGAGACTCGAAGGAACAAATGCGGAAGAAGCTGCCGATTTGCTTGATCAATCTTCTTTGCATTTTGAAGTTGCTAAAAGTTTACAGGAAGCTGCTGAAAAAGTTACTTCAGTTCTTAAAACTAATTAATTGTTTTTATTTAAGCTCAGATATTTTTGAGAAAATGATTATTAATACTTCAAAAGTATCTGAGCTGTTTTTTTCTTTAATAAAATTCTGAATAATATACAAGAAATCTGTTTCTTGACTTTCTTTTTTATAAGTAATAAATTTTTTCAGGATTAATTTTCAAGTAGGAGAGCTTAATGTCCATTTTTGATTCTGATCATTCTGATAATGAATTTGAATTACCTGACGAAGATTTGGATGAAGAATTAAAGTTTTGCATATCTATCCTGGAGAGCGGATATGTTTATGATTCAGTTGATCGGATTGAAGAACTTCTTCAGAGTTGTATTGATTATGATCGTTTGGAAGATGCACTCTATCTTCTTGAAAAATTAATTGAAATATTTCCTTATAATTCCGAGTATTGGTTAAAAAAAGGAATAGTGTTTAATGGTTTGTTCAGGTTTAGTGAAGCATTACTTGCTTATGAACAATCTCTTTCATTAAATCCAAATGACATTGAAACTCTGATAGATAAAGCTGCTGCTGAAGAAAATTTAGGATTATTAAATCAGGCTCAGGAGACTTTAGAAAAAGTTTTAGAACTCGATCCTGGTAATGATGATGCTTTGTTTACTATTGGATTGCTTTTACAAAGAAAATCCAGACTTAGAGAATCTATAATATACTTTAATAAAGTTGTCGAGCGTGATCCTGATTATGCTGAAGTATATTATGAATTAGGATTTTGTTATGAGAATATTGCTCAATTAGATAAAGCGCTTGAATCTTACGATAAGTTTCTTGAGTTGGATCCTTACAATGCAAATGGCTGGTATAATCGTGGTGTTGTTTTAATTAAGATGAATAAAATTGAGCAGGGGATCAATAGTTATGATCTTGCAATTTCAATCAGGGAAAGTTTTGCCAGTGCCTGGTATAATAAAGGAAATGCTTTAGCTGATCTTGGACGATTATATGAAGCTATTGAATGCTTTAAAAAAGCTTATGAAATAGATAAAAATGATGAAACAGCAGTTTACAATATTGCAAATATCTATGAAGAGCTTAATGACCTTCCATCTGCAGTAAAGTATTATACTGAATCTATAAAAATTAATGATGAATACTACGATGCATATCTTTCACGCGGATTCTGTTATGATTCAATGGGAAAATATCAGTTGGCATTACGTGATTTTAATAAAGCTATTTCACTTTCAAAAGACAGTGCTGAAGCCTGGTTTGCTAAAGCAGATCTTGAATACTCTCTCGGGCAGGTAAGAGAAAGCGTTTATAGCTACAGAGAAGCAGCACGTCTTGAACCGGATAATTATGAACTTTGGTTTAACCTTGCTGAAACATATTTTGAGCTTGGTGAATGGATAGAAGCTTTAAAGGCTTTTGATGAGTGCATCCGGATTAAACCAAAAGATGCGGCTTCATTTTATAGTAAAGCAAAAGCTAATTTTGTTTTAAGCAGAACAAAAGAAGCGATCGAGTGTTTAAAGACTGCATTTTTATATGATCCGTCTATCAGATCAGAGTTTGAGCAGGAGTATCCTGAAATTAAATCTTCAAAACTTTTCAGAAGACTTCTTGGCGAAATATAATTATAGATATTATTTTTGAGTATGCAGAATTCATTTTATTCTAATGTCGAATTAATAGGCTTACTTGGTTTCCCGATCAAGCAAAGTTTCTCGCCATTTATACATAACATAGCTGCTGAGCTGACAGGCACAAAATTAATTTATCTTCCATTTGAAGTTCATTCAAGTAATTTGAAAAATGCTGTTAAAGGTATTACTGCATTAGGGATAAAAGGTTTTAATGTTACTGTTCCGCATAAAGTGGCTGTTGCTGATTTTATGAGCAAGCTTTCTGAAGAAGCATCAATAACGGGATCAGTAAATACAGTTGTTAATGAACTTGGGAAACTGATAGGTTATAATACTGATGTATATGGAATAAATGAATCTTTATTACCTTACAAATCTCAAATAAGCTCCAATGATGTATGTGTAATTGGTGCCGGCGGTGCTGCAAGATCAGTTATTTATACGTTGATACGAAATTTTAAACCTAAAACAATTTATCTGATTAATCGTACAGCAGAGCATTCGGAATCATTAAGGCAGCACTTCAAATCCAAAATGCGTTATGATTCAATAATTACAAATGAACTGCAGCAGCCTGATTTATTAAATGTAATGAATAATTGTTCACTGGTGGTTAATTGCACATCGGTAGGTATGTTTCCGGATGTAGATGATTCAGTTGTTACTAATCATCAGCTTTTTGTAAAAGATCAAATCGTGTTTGATATTGTTTATAATCCTGTTAAAACAAAATTCCTTCAGCTTGCAGAGTCTTCAGGAGCTACTACTATTAATGGATTAAAAATGTTTGTTCTTCAAGCTGCCAAATCTTTCAACCACTGGACGGGCGTTGAGTTTCCGATTGATAAGGTCTACAAGTCGTTGTTGTTATATGTTGGTAAATAGTTTATAGTATTTTTGTTGAAGTTTAAAACAGCCAGTTACCAATATTACTCTGATTTTCTTGGTCTGTTCTTTTTTGCTAATTCCCGCAGTAAAATACTATGCTCAATAATTTCTTTAACATCTTCCTGTGTATATTCTATTGATCCGTTGCTTTTGGTTCTTTCTGCTTCAAGAATTTCACTTCCATCAAAATATACTGAGCCTTTTATATGATACTTATCCATTTTTTTTGTTGAGTCTATTATCCTGAAAATACTGTTTTCAGTATAATAAATAAGCTCATTGTTTTTGTAATAATAACCATTTGCAGCAGTGCCCCAATTACCGATATTCATATCTTCATTAATAAATACCAATTCATCATTAAGAAAATAAGATCTGAAAATGGATCTTTTTTCTTTGATTACCTTAATAGTATTAAAGCCATCTTCATATTTAATTGCGGTTGATATCTCCTGCACATAATTTTTATAGTTTTGGAGTTTTTCATCTTTACTTGCACAGGAAATAAAAATTAGAAATGGCAACAGATAAGTAAATATATTTTTATTCATTCTTAATATTTTATTTATTAAAGCTGGATAAAACTAACTTAATGAGGCTTAATTATCAATATAAAGTAAGAGTAACTAAATTGTGTTTTTCGGAATAAATTATATAAACGGAATAGTTCATAAAAAGAAAATCCCGATTAGTTATCGGGAATTTTATATTGTGGGCGCTCACGGATTTGACCGTGAGACCCCTCCGATTGTATCGGAGTGCTCTGAGCCAAGTTAATAAATAAAAAATCCTGACTGTAATTTTATCAGGAATTTAATTTTGTGGGCGCTCACGGATTTGAACCGCGGACCCTCTGCTTGTAAGGCAGATGCTCTGAACCAACTGAGCTAAGCGCCCAAAAATCAATCAAAATTTGGTGGACAAATATCAGATTTTTCTCTTATAAAACAAAACGGTTTTAAAGAATTTTCTTGAGCGAGCGACGGGGATCGAACCCGCGACATTCAGCTTGGGAAGCTGACACTCTACCAACTGAGTTACGCTCGCAAACTTATAAGAAATCTATAAATTGTTGTGTAAATCTAATTATAATGATGTGTTTTTCAAATTATTGAGCCAATGCAATTCGATCAAGTCCTGTTGCAGTAAATTGACTGGATTTATTTGATATTTGAAAGCTTTGAATTGCAGCTTCTAATGATTCATATAGCTCAAAAATTTCAATGGACCCGGTAAGATTTAGTAAGGATTTTGAAAATAAACCCGGCTTAACAATCTTTATGGTGCCGCCCAAACGCATAAGTTGTTTTAGTGTCACAACAAGAACCCCTATAAAAGCAGAGTCGAGGGAATTACAAATACTTAAATCTACAATAATGTTTTTGTTACCTAGTTCAATATCAAGTTCAAGCTGTTTCTTAAACCGTAATGCTTCAGTTATAGTAACTTCATAAAGATTTACGGTTTCTATTACAAAACCATTAGCAATTTGTCTTTGAAATTCATTCATTTTTAAGGAAATTTTTAGATGCTTTTTGCCAATAAATATGCCAGTGTTTTTGGTTAATATTAAGTAAAATAAAGGAATCAGGTGTTTCAGTTTATTACAATTAGTTAAAAACATACTCAATTTGAGGATGTTTTAGAAAATGAAAATCAGATAATAAGCTGATAAGATTTTTAAAAATTCTATAGTGAATTATATGTAAATGGGAGTCTTTTGATCCTTTTAAGACTCCCACTTTTTAAAAGACAATAATTATAAAAATTAATTTGTTAGCGGTTTCAGGATCATAACAGAAATGCATCTTTAATTAATTCTACCTGTAGCTGATTTGAAATTCTGGCTGATCCAACTGCAGAACTTGCTGCTTCTGGTCTGCTTGTGCAGTGGAATGACTGCTTATCAGAAAGAAGTTCAGAAATCTTTTGGTTTAAGAAATTCCATGCACCCATATTTTTTGGTTCTTCCTGAACCCAAACTACACTATCTGCATTTTTGTAGCTATCAATAATCTGTTTTAAGTTTTCTTTTTTAAATGGATAAAACTGTTCGATTCTTATAATTGCTGTATCAGTGATTTTGTTTTTTCTACGATATTTTAACAGATCATAATACACTTTACCACTGGTAATAAGCAGTCTTTTTATTTTTGTTTTATCTGAAATTGTATCATCATCGAAAAATTCCTGAAAGCTGCCGTTAATAAATTCGTCTTTTGAAGATCTTGCTTCAGGCAGTCTCAAAATACTTTTAGGTGACATAATAATTAATGGCGTTTGTATTGCTAATCTTTTCTGTCTTCTTAAAACATGGAAGTAATTTGCAGGAGTTGAAATGTTACAAACCTGCATATTGTTTTCTGCACAAAGAATTAAAAATCTCTCTAATCTCGCACTGGAGTGTTCAGGTCCTTGTCCTTCATATCCGTGAGGTAAAAGTAAAACAACACCGTTTGATAATCCCCATTTTTCATAAGATGCTACTATAAAATTATCAATAATAACTTGTGCACTGTTTGCAAAATCACCAAACTGAGCTTCCCATACAACAAGTGCCAAAGGATCGGCAGTGCTGTAACCATATTCATAACCCAAAATAGCTGCCTCTGATAACGGACTATCGAGAGCTTCAAATTTTGCCTGCTCTGAAGAAATATGATTTAACGGATAAAATTCTTTTCCGGTTTTAATATCTGTAAAAGCAGCATGTCTTTGACTGAAGGTTCCACGAACACTATCCTGTCCGCTTAATCTAACTGGAGTATCTTCGAGCAATAAGCTACCAAATGCAAGTGATTCAGCTAAAGCCCAATCAGCTAATTCTGTGCGGTCAATAAGTTTCCTTCTTTTTTCTAAAAACTTTTCAAGCTTTGGATGTCCAAAAAAAACCTGTGGTAATGTTGTTAATGCAAGGACAATCTTATCAAGATCATTTTCTTTGATAGCAGTGTTTTTATCAGTATGAACTGAACGCAATTCCTGTTTAGTTACAGCCAGAGGCGGTTCGTTTGTAAAAACAGCTTTTTTATTTCTGAGATTATCAAACGATTTGCTTAAAACCTGATTGAATGAGCTGTTCAATTGTTCAACTTCTTCTTTAGTTATAACACCTTCACTTATAAGTTTGTCTTCATAAATTTTTCTTACTGAAGGATGTGATTTTATTTTTTCATATAACAAAGGTTGAGTAAATCCTGGCTCATCACCTTCATTGTGTCCATGTCTTCTATAACCAAATAAATCTATTACAACATCTTTCTTAAAGATAAGTTTATATTCAAATGCAATCTGAGCTACTAATAATGCTGCTTCCGGATCATCACCATTAACATGAAAAATAGGAGCTTGTATTGTTTTAGCCACATCAGTAGCATAAGTAGTAGATCTTGAATCTTGTGGTGTAGTTGTAAATCCTATTTGATTATTAACAATAATATGAATTGTTCCGCCGGTTCTATATCCGCTTAACTGAGAAAGGTTTAATGTTTCTGCAACTATACCTTGTCCGGCAAAAGCTGCATCACCGTGGATTAAAACAGGCATTACTTTTTGATGAGCTACACTATCTCCGAGTCTTTGTTGTTTTGCTCTTACTATTCCTTCTACAACCGGATTAACCCACTCCAAATGACTTGGATTAGATGCAACAGAAATTGTAACAGGTTTTCCGATTTTAGTCGGATATTTTCCAGTAGCACCAAGATGATATTTTACATCACCGGAACCTTGAATAGAATTTTTATCTTTGTTGTCTTCAAACTCATTAAAGATGGATTCATAAGATTTTCCTATAATGTTTGTAAGAACATTTAATCTGCCGCGATGTGCCATACCAAGGACAATTTCCACAATTCCGTGTTCGGCAGAATCATTTAAAATTTTGTCAAGAACCGGAATTAAAGTCTCAGAGCCTTCAAGTGAAAATCGTTTGTGTCCAATAAATTTAGTATGAACAAAATGTTCAAAATCTTCTGCTTCAATTAATTTCTGTAATATTTTCTTTTTGGTTTCATTATCATAAGACGGAATATTTTTATTTGGTTCCATTTTACTTTGCAGCCATACTTTTTCTGCTGGATTCTGAATATGCATATATTCAACACCAATTTTTTCACAATAGGTTTTATGCAGTATATTCATTATCTCTCGCAAAGTTGCTGTTTTAAGCGCACCAAATCCGCCTGTAATAAAATATCTATCCAGATCCCAAACAGTTAAATTAAACGAAGCCGGATCAAGCTCTGGATGATAAACTGCTCTTGTTCCTAAAGGATCAAGATCTGCTAATAAATGTCCGCGAACTCGATACATATTAATTAACTGCAGCACTCTCGCTTGTTTTACAATCTCATCGGTATTGATAGACTGATCAAATCCGCCCGGCTGATAATCAGTTTCCCATTGCAGTGGTCTTGACGGAACTTTTAACGAATCAAAAATCTCCTCATAGAATCCATTGTTACCTAAAAGTAATTCATTTATATCTTTAAGAAACATTCCCGATTCAGCACCTTGAATTATTCTATGATCATAAGTGCTGGATATATTCATTACCTTGCTAATTCCAAGTGAAGAAATTGTTGAAGGAGACATTGCCTGATATTCGGCATTGTATTGAATTGCACCGGTTGCAATTATCGCACCTTGACCAATCATCAAACGGGGCACAGAAGATACAGTTCCGATTGTTCCGGGATTAGTTAATGTAATTGTTGTTCCTAAAAATTCTGATGGATCGATTGTTCCTTTTCGAGATCTTTCAACAATATCATCAAAAGCTTTCCAGTATTCGAGAAAACTTAATTTGTTTGCAGCTTTGATATTGGGAACTAATAAAGATCTGGTTCCATCTTTTCTTTCGATATCAATTGCTAAACCTAAGTTAATGTCTTTCCGAATTATCAAATGAGGTTTGCCATCAATAATTGTAAAACCGTTATTCATTGCTGGATTATTTTTTACGGCTTTTAATATCGCCCAGCTTATCAAGTGTGTAAAAGAAATTTTCCCTTCTTTTTTTCTCTGCAGATGTTGATTTATAACTATTCTGTTTTCTTCCAGAAGTTTAACTGCAATAGTTCTTTGAGATGTTGCAACAGGCACAGTCAGACTTGCAGTCATATTATCAAGAATTCTCTGTGCACTTCCCGCGATTACTTTTAATTCATCATTTGCAGAAGGTTTAGGCATCTCAACATTTTTTGGTAAAGTAATGTAACCGGTAGTTTCTTTATGACTATCTCCGTTCGATTTATTTTTTCCTTCAACATTACCAAAAAAGTTTTTCCATTGTTCAGGAACTTCGTCAGGTTTTTGTGTGTATTGTTTATAAAGGGATTCAACAAACCAAGTGTTGGCACCGAACCTTTCAATTTCTTCTTTTTCTCTTTTAGATATTTTATCGGATTTCATTTATTTACTATTGAACTTTTGTTAATAAAATTTCTTAGTTTATTTTTTAGTAAAATAATTTTAAAAAGTATTTATTTCTTATTTTATTTATTCAGATTAGTATAGATTATACACGACTATATTAGTAAAAATTTATGCATAAAACCAACGATCTTAAGAATATGCGGCTAAATTATGAGCAAGGTCAATTGCTTGAGTCGAATATTGATTTAAATCCATTTAACCAATTTAAAAAATGGTTTGATCAGGCTGTGGAAGCAAAAACTATCGAGCCCAATGCTATGACATTAGCTACTGCTACAAAGGATGGAATTCCTTCTGCAAGAATTGTTTTATTGAAAGAATTTGATGAAACAGGATTTGTTTTCTTTACAAACTATGATAGCAGAAAAGGTAAAGAATTAAATGATAATCCATTTGCAGCAATTTTGTTTTGGTGGCGGGAATTTGAGCGGCAGGTTAGGATTGAAGGAAAGATTGAAAAAATAAGCAGAAAAGAATCTGAAGAATATTTTAATCAACGACCATTAAAAAGCAGATATGGAGCTTTGGTCTCCAATCAAAGTCAAATAGTTGAAAACAGAGAAGCGCTGGAAAAAAGATTTTCAGAATTAGAAAAACAATTTGGAGAAAAACCACCAACACCTGAAAATTGGGGTGGTTATAGATTAATTCCGGTTAAATTTGAATTCTGGCAGGGAAGAGAGAGCAGATTACACGACAGGATTTGTTATCAAAGAGAAAATAATAATTGGAAAATTTTCAGGCTGCAGCCTTAGATTGTTCGAATAAAAGTTCTCAATAATTTTCTGATGTTATTTGATGGTTACGCTAATTTAATTTCAGCATCACTTATATTTTTCTTGTTGAGCTTACTTAAAAATTAAATTTAGTTTTCAGGAATTCAGAATTATAAATAATAGTTCTTGCTGTAATCGCTGTAATAATTATTATTCCACCTATTATTGCATAGAATGACGGCACTTCACCATATCCGATAAAAACCCAAATAGGATTTAGCACAGGTTCAAACAAGGAAATTATTGAAGCTTCAACTGCTATTATCCGTTTTATTCCATAACTGAAAAGTGCATAAGCAAACGCTATCTGAAATACACCAAGCAGAGCTACTAATGTAAAATTCTCTAATGAAATTGTATTCATATCGGTTACAAATGGAATGCAAAACAAAGTAACCATAATGTTGCCATAAAAAATAGACGACTCACCATATTGCGGATTGTTTTTTCTCATTCCTAAAAAGAAAGCTGCAAAAGCAACTCCTGCAAGTAATGCAGCAATGTTTCCCTGAATATCACCCGGAGTAAGATCACCCATAAAAAATAATATCATTCCTAAAAAACAAATAACTATTGTTATAATGTTTATTCTTTCCCAATGTGTTTTTGTTAGCATCGGTTCGAATATTAATACATAAATCGGCGCAGTTGATTGAAGAAAAATTGCATTTGCGGCTGTTGTGGTTTTTGTTGCAATCACAAATAAGATCAGAACGGCAGCATAAGCTAACGAGTTAAATAAGCTTAACTTGTTTACCATTAAAACTCTTTTTCTGAACATCATTGCAAAAACTATTGCTGCAATTGCACATCTGAAAAATGATATCTGCATTGAGTTTAAGGTTACTAATTTTATTAAAAGTCCGCCTGAACTCCATAAAATAGCAGTCAGAAAAACTGCAATTATTCCTTTATTATGTTCTGATAATGTTGACATTAATTTATATGTGATTACAATAATTTATTTTAGTATGACTAAATTACATAAAAAGATTTAATTGAATAATCAGATTTTTGTTTGATGAAATATTTATATGATCCGCCCGGGATATTGAAAGTTATGTTTAGCGGATTTTATTGGAATACGAACAACAATAAAATTCTTCTTACTTTTGACGACGGACCAAATCCTGAAACAACTGAAATTATTTTAAAACGATTAAGTGAAGAAAAAATAAAAGCAATGTTCTTTTGTGTTGGTGAAAATATTAAAAAATATTCTTCTCTGGCAAAAAATATTTTAGATGAAGGACATTCTATAGGCAATCATACTTTTAATCATAAAATATTAAATAAGATATCCGCTGAAGAAAGATCATTTCAGATAAAAGAGACAAACAAAATTGCAGAAGAAAAGCTTGGCTATAGTATAAAATACTTTCGCCCTGCTCACGGCAGATTCCAGATTTCAACATCGGCTTTGCTTAAAGAACATAATCTTAAAAATGTTATGTGGTCTTTGCTTACTTATGATTATAAAAATGATCTTGAAGTAGTTAAATTTGGGGTCAAAAAATATTTAAGAAATAACTCAATAATTGTTTTGCACGATAACATAAAATCAAAAAATATTATTCTTGATTCAATCAGTTTGATTGTTGATGAAGCAAGAAGCAGAAATTATCAATTCGGAGAAGCTGACGAATGTTTGAATTGATTTTTCTGTTTATAATGATCGGATATTTTATTCAATCTGCATTGTTTATGATAGGTGCAAAAATAAAATTTCCAAGAATCTCTGATGATAAACTGCCAACTGCAACAATTATAGTAGCGGCACGAAACGAAGAAGAAAATATTTTAAGAACACTCACATCATTAGATAAACTTGAATATCCCGAAGGTAAACTTCAGATATTGATTGTGGATGATCAATCAACTGATGCAACCGGAAAAATTATTGATGATTTTATTAAAGAAAAATCTCATTTCAAAAAAATAACAACCGAAGAACATCACACAAAACTAATCGGTAAAATGCGAGCATTAGCTTATGCAATTAAAGAAGCAACTGGTGAAGTAATTCTGACTACAGATGCTGATTGCGAAGTTAAACCTCAATGGGCTAAAACTGTTTGTTCATATTATGAAGATAATGTTGCAATAGTAACGGGAGTAACTACACAGATTGCCGATAAATGGTTCCACGGAATGCAGGCAATTGACTTTGTTTATCTTTTAACTGCAGGTGCTGGAACAACAAATCTTAAAATGCCTGTTTCCTGTATTGGTAATAATATGTCATATCGCAAATCAGTTTATGATGAAGTCGGCGGATATGAAAAGCTTCCGTATAGTGTAACAGAGGATTTTACTTTGATGAATGCAATTTATAATCTTGAAAAATATAAAGTCATCTTTCCGGTTGAACCTGATACGCTGGTTACTTCAATTCCTTGTAAAACAATAAAGAGTTTGATCAGTCAGAAAAAAAGATGGGGAGTTGGTGGACTTGGAGTTCCATTCAGAGGTTTTGTAATTATGTTTTGGGGATTTACAGCAAATCTTTTAATTCTATTAACTCCGTTTTTCTATTCACCAATTTGGTTGATGCTGGTTGCATTTAAAATTGCATTGGATTTCTTTTTACTCTATCCTGTTCATATAAAACTTGGTATTGAAAAAAATCTAAAATACTTCTTTCACTTTGAATTATATTACATTATTTATGTTATACTTTTACCTTTTATTGTTTTGCCAAATAAAAAATTAGTCTGGAAAGGAAGAGAATACTGATGCTTTTGCTTTGTAATTATTATGTAACTTTTAAGTGTAATGCCTTTTGTGAGTTTTGCCATTTTGCAGATCACGAAAAATTTAAGCATACGAAAAATGCTTCTTTAGAAGATTTTAAATCAAATGTTTCACAGTTAGCAGAGCTTGGTGTTAAGTTTATTGATCTTACAGGCGGTGAGCCATTGTTAAATAAGGATATTGCTGAGATGGCAAAGTTTGCCCGCAGTCTGAATATGCAAACGAGTATTACAAGCAATGGATTATTATATCATAAGTTTGCTGAAAAGTTAGTCGGCAATGTTAATCTTTTACACTTTTCATTGGATTCGCCCGATGAAGAAGAACATAACAAAATCAGAAATGTTGATTGTTATAAAAGTGTTTTAAAAAGTCTTGATATTGCAAAATCACTTGGCGAATATCCCGACATTTTATTTACAGTTACAAATGAAACCTATAAGAAACTTCCGAGGATGCACGAAATAGCTCAACAATATGATTTAGTATTACTTGTAAATCCGGTTTTTTCATATTTTGGCAATCCCGGACTAAATGAAGAAGCAATTGATTATGTTGATGAATATTGCGATGGAAAGCTTGATGTTTATCTTAATAAAGGTTTTATGAAGTTAAGAAGAGATGGTGGGAACGATATAAATAATCCTAGTTGTAAAGCTGTTTCGCGGGTTATTGTAATTTCACCGGATAATGAAATTATATTGCCTTGTTATCATTTTGCGAGTGACAGAATTCCGATTGACAGACCAATTAAAGAAATCAGGCAAACAGAAAAATATAAATACTTTCTTGAGAATGAAGGGCGATTTGATTTTTGTCAGGGCTGCACAGTCAATTGTTATTTCGAACCATCATTTGCTTTCCCCACAAATCTATATGCTATATCAAGCTTAACATCAAAGTTTAAATACAGCTATAATAAACTTGTTAAACAAAAGATTAAAAAAATTACACATACTTCCAGATGATGTTAATACGGCTCAGAAAACTTTTTATCATATTATTATTTATCTCGCCGGTTACGATTGCTCAGAATCATAATTGGTTTCCTTCGGATATTAATATTCAGCCTTTTACTGCAAATATGCTCGAACCGAAAGCCGGATTTTTAATTTCAACAGATAACAACAAATTAAGATTGGATATTTCTACATCGAGAGATATTATTCATTGGGTTGATGATAATTCTGTAATATCAATCGGTGCAGATGTTTTTACTTTTACAAGATTAAGAAGTAATGATGATTTCAAATTTCCTGTTGAAACAATTGATTATCTGTTTGGTGTAAACGCCGGATATAAAAAACATCTTGAACCTGATAATGAATTTGGTTTCAGGTTCAGATTAAGTCATATCAGCACACATTTGGTTGATGGACAATATGATGCACAAACTCAGAAGTGGAGAGAGGGAAGAGAGCCGTTTGTTTACAGCAAAGAATTTATGGAATTATTTCCATATTATCGTTATAAATCGATCAGAGCTTATTTAGGATTTACTTATATCTTTCATATAATTCCTGCCGAGTTAAAAAAAATAAATATGCAATTCGGTTTTGATTATTTTGCAGCAGAAATAGGAACGGAACTATTTACTCCGTTTGTTGCGTATGATTTTAAGCTGAATGGCATTGATAAATTTATTGGTAATAATATTATTAGTGTTGGTGTTAAATTCGGTAACTGGCAGGCAAGAGGACTTAGTTTTTATTATTCTTACATTTCAGGAACAAGCATTCACGGGCAGTTATTCGATTTAAGAGAAAATTATTCAAACATCGGTTTTAATTTTGAACTATAATGTCAGATCAGTTATTTAACGAACCCAAAATATATGTAACAACCGCTGCTAAAGAAAAGCGCAAGAAAATTAATTCTTATTTAATTCATATCGGATTATTTATTGTTACTTTTATTACAACAACATTAGCGGGAGTTGAATGGACAACCGGGCAATTACCTCCATACGAATTTAATATGCTTGCGAATGGTTTACCTTATTCAATCAGTATTATGCTTATAATTACTTTTCACGAATTCGGACATTACTTTGCTGCAAGATATCATCGTGTTAAAGCTACTTTACCTTATTATATACCATTTCCAACAATTCCATATTTTATAAATTTTGGAACAATGGGCGCAGTTATCAGAACTAAGTCACCGATATATTCGAAGAAAGCAATGTTTGATATCGGAATTGCAGGACCAATATCAGGGTTTGTAGTTTGTCTGGGTATTTTAATCTATGGTTTTACACATGTTCCATCTATTGATTATCTGATTCAGATTCATCCGGATTATTTTTCCAGTGATTATGGAAAAGATGGTTATCAACTGGTTTTTGGCGATTCAATTTTGTTTTCGTTATTAAGATTATTTCTTACCGATCCAAATAATTTTTTCCCGCCGATGAGTGAGATTTATCATTATCCGTATTTATGTGCCGGATGGTTTGGTTTGCTTGTAACAGCAATGAATATGATTCCGGTTGGTCAGCTTGACGGCGGACATATATCTTATACAATGTTTGGCGATAAAAAGCATTTTACGATTTCATCTGTTGCAACTTTAATTCTTGCATTGATTGGTTTTGCAGGAATTATTGATACAATGCTTGAACTGAACCTTGATATTGGCTGGAGCGGCTGGCTGCTTTGGTCCTTTATTCTTTATTTCGTAATTAAGTTAAAACATCCGCCTGTAGCAGATTTATCTTCACTTGACAGCAAAAGAATTTTTCTGGGTTACATTAGTTTTATTATCTTTGTTGTATCGTTTTCACCTACACCTTTAATATTAAAAATAGTGTAGTTTATGGTCTTATTTTTACCTTGCTGGAGTTAGTTTAATACCAAATATTTAATTATATGAAAATCAAAAATTTATCTTTTCTAAGCGTTATTCTCAGTTTTCTTCTTTTATGGGGATGTGAGAAAGATTTTACAAATATCGTTGATGTAGAAAATCCTTCTTATCAGGTTGTAAGGGTTAATGTAAAAAGTTCTTTTCAATATCCTATTGATACGATGGCGGTTTTCAGACTTGAGCTTAATTCTTCTAAAGATATCAACGATGTTTTTTGTGATGTTTATTCTCCTGACAAAAAAAAGATAAACACAGCTCCGTTGTATTTACTTGATAATGGTAATCCGGCAAACGGTGATATTCAAAAAGATGATAATATTTATTCAGCAGTTTTTCCACTCGATTCAAATCAGATTAATGGTAATTACGAAGTAAAATATTTTGTTAACGATAGATTAAATAAAACAAAACAGGTTGCAATATCAGCCTATAATTACAATAATGGGAAATCAAACATTGCTCCGGTAATTTCAAACTCAATTGTTGATCCTGATACGGTTGTTGTTACAACTACAACTTTAATATTAACATCTGTCCAAGCTTATGATCAGAATGGACTTAATGATATTGAAAAGGTTTACTTTGTAGTTTACAGACCTGATGGCACTACAAACGGTAATCAAAACATACTTTACGATGATGGAAACCTTACTGAGCACGGTGATGAAACGGCAGGCGATGGTATCTATTCTCTACTTATTCAAATTAATCAATCGAATACAAAAGGCACTTACAGATTTGAATTCCGGGCAAAAGATCGCGGTGGAAAGTTAAGCAATATTATTAATCATTTTGTACTTATTCAATGAAAAAGATTTATTTAATTCTAATCCTCTTAATTTTATCAAATGTTAAAGGTTTGTCGCAATCATTACCTTTATCTTATGCCTTAACAGATGAAGAGATAAAATTATCAAAAGAACAAGCTCAAAATCCTTTAAGCAATAGCATAATAGATATTATCACAATGGGCGATACAATTTGGTTGGGAACCAGTCGTGGAGTAAGCCTTTCTACAGATAATGGATTGAACTGGACAAATTTTTATGGAAAATCAGATTTTGGAACTGATAATGTTTCTGCTATAGGATTTTATAACGGAGCTTTCTGGTGCGCTACTGCAAGATCAACTGAAGTAACTGGTGGAGGCACTTTACCCGAAGGAACAGGATTAAAATACACTACGGATTTTGGTTTAACCTGGACGAGTATTGCTCAGCCTTTAGATCATCCGGACAGCACAACTGAACGATATGGAATTAATACATTGCGGGCATTACCTGTTACAGTTGCAATTCAGAATCTTGCTTATGATATTGCATTTACTCCCGGAACAATCTGGATTGCAACATTCGCTGGCGGTTTAAGAAAAAGCACTGATAACGGACAGACCTGGAAGAGAGTTGTTCTTCCGCCGGATAATTTAAATTCAATTTCTCCTGATGATACTCTTGATTTTTGTCTTTCACCGGTTGCAGGGAGTTTCTGTGGTTCCGGAAATTTAAATCATAGAGTGTTTTCTGTAATTGCAACTGATGATACTACTCTTTATGTAGGAACAGCAAATGGTATCAATAAATCTACAGATGGAGGAATTAGCTGGACTAAATTTAATGCTCAAAATCAAAATGACCCAATAAGCGGAAATTTTATTACAGCACTTGCTTATAATAAGTATAATAATATTCTCTGGGCTTCTACCTGGAAAGCAGAAGATCAGAACGAATTTTATGGAATTAGTTCTTCATCAAATGGCGGACAAACCTGGAAAACATTTTTAACTGATGAACGTACACATAATTTCGGATTTAAAAATTTTGATGTAATAGTTGCAACTGATAACGGTGTTTTCAGATCATCTGATAACGGACTGAATTGGATTCTCCCGAATTCAATAATAGATAAGGAATCAGGAGCATCATTGAAAACAAAAGTATTTTATGATGCAGATTCATACGGAAACAATATTTGGCTCGGTTCAGCTGATGGATTAGTTAAACTAATTGAAACTCCCGGGCAAATGTGGCAGGGAAACTGGAAGATTTATTTTGCATCATCTTCACTTTCTTCTGATGAAGAAACATACTGTTATCCTAATCCTTTTAATCCAAGACAAGAAGAGTTAAAGATAAAATATAGTACAGGCGGAGAGCAGAAAGATGTAACTATTCAGATTTTTGATTTTGGTTTTAACTATGTCCGAACAGTAATACAAAATGCTTCCCGAAGGCATGATATTGAAGGTCCACCGGATTTTTGGGATGGAAGAGATGAGAATGGAAATTATGTTCCGAACGGAGTTTATTTTTATCGTGTAAAAACAGGCGATGATACTGTATACGGAAAGATACTGGTGATGCAATGAGAAAGATAATTTTATTATTTACAGTATTATTAATTTCCGGAAACTTAATTGCTCAGCCTGAATTTACTGATTTGAGTTCTAAAGTAGGTGCATTTAGCAGAATGGGATTTGGTGCGCGCGGAATCGGAATGGGCAATGCAATGTCATCTGTTATTACAGGTAATTTAGTATCATATTATAATCCGGCTTTATCTCCATTTCAGGAAAATAATTCATTCCAAACCGGTTATTCTTTTTTATCACTCGATCGTTCATTAAACTTTTTAAGCTTTACACGTAAATTTGATTTTTATTCTTCTAAAGATTCATCAGAAGACAGAAAGCCTGTTAGCACGGCGGGAATAAGTGCGGGAATTATTAATGCAGGTGTTGGTTCAATAGATGGAAGAGATGGTGGTGGTTTACATACAAAGGATCTTTCTACATCGGAGAACCAGTTCTTTTTGAGTGTCTCTAACAGATTTTCCAAAAAACTTTCACTTGGTGTAACAATTAAATTTTTCTATTATAAATTATACGAAGAAATAACTTCTGGCGGAGTTGGACTTGATATTGGTGCACTTTATAAGTTTAACGACTATTGGAATGTTTCTCTGGTGTTTTCTGATATTAACAGTAAATATCAATGGGATACCAGACCGGTTTATGACCAACAAGGATTAGCATTAACAGATAATTTTTCGCTGTTAAAAAAAATCGGTGTAAGTTATTACAATCCTGAAATAAAATTATTAGCTGCAGTTGAGTTTGAAAGCAGTAATGCAAGATCGAGTATTATCCGTGCAGGAGCCGAATATAATATTTATGAAAATCTGTTTTTAAGAGCCGGAGTTGATCAGCTTAATTTAAGAAATTTTGATTTTGGCGTTAAGCCGGCATTTGGTTTTTCATATTCAAAAATGTTTGATGGTGTAATGATTGGTGTTGATTATGCTTTTATGATTGAACAATATTCTCCATCCGATAGACATATTGTCGGAGTTAATTTACAATTTTAGATTATCATTAGAATAATTGTACAATGAAACAAATTAGAATTACAAAACAACTTTTACTTTTATTATTACTCACAACCACTGTTGCTTATTCGCAGTCAGCAGGCAATACAGGACTATCATTTCTTAAATACGGATTTGGCGCTCGTAATATAGCAATGGGTGATGCAGGAACAGCTTTATCAAACGATCTTACAAATCTGTTTTACAATCCTGCAAAACTTGCTTTAACTGATGGCTCAGAAGTTCTTTTTATGCACAATGAATGGATTCAGGATGTAAGAAGTGAGGTTGTTGGAGCAAAGACTACGATTTTTGGTTTGCCCTTTGCGTTAGGTTTTAATGTTACTTCTGTTGACGGAATTGAATATAGGGAAATTCCCGGTGAACCGATTACAACTTTTAATGCAAATTATTTCTTCGGAAGTTTATCAACCGGTTTTTTTGTTACAGATGAAATTTCAATGGGCTTAAGTTTTAAATATCTTTATGAAGGCATCCTAAATGATGAAGCAACAGGCTTTGGATTTGATTTTGGTATTAACTACGTTCTGCCTTATGAAGGAGCTACAGCATCAATAGTTTTGAAAAATGTCGGTTCGATGAATGAGCTTAGAAATGAATCAACAAAATTGCCTGCTGAAGTAAGAATCGGAACTGCATATACATATTCATTAGAAGATACAAAATTTGATTTTACCGGCGGTGTTGAATTCCAGAAGTATTTAGATACAGACGACAATCATTTTAATTTTGGTGCTGAAGTTTTATATAATAAACTGATTGCCTTAAGAGCCGGATATCAGAGCGGTTTTGAAAGTCGTGGCTTTACTACAGGTGCCGGATTGATGTGGGGCAATCTGAAATTTGATTATGCATTTCTTCCGTTTAATCTGGGATTAGGTAGTGCAAATTTGTTTTCATTGCAGTTTAAGTTTTAGCGCATATAAAAGTAATATTTTATATACTTGATTTATTAAGAAATCAGGTTTGCTTGTTTCAAATCATTTCAATTGATACTATTTTAACAGCAGGTTATTATTCATTTTACCCAAAACAAGATGTTAGAATATTTCCAGTTTGATGATAAAATTTTATCTCACGAAGAATGGGATAATTTTGTTGATGATTCCGATAACGGAACAATGTTCAGTAAAAGGAGATTTCTCTCTTACCACGCCAAAAATAAATTTAAAGATAAATCATTTTATGTAACTAAAGATGGTAAATTACATTCAATCTTTACTGCAGCCTTAATTGAAAAAGATGGAAAAAAAATTCTTTCATCTCATCCCGGTGCTTCTTACGGCGGATTTGTTTATAAAAGCGATTTGAGCTTTAAAGATGCACACGAACTTGTTGATATACTTTTAGAGCACGCAAAATCTGTAAAAGCTGATAGAATTCAGTTAACAATTGCGCCAATGATTTATCAAACAAAATATTCCGATTATCTTGATTTTGCTTTAGTAAGAAATGGTTTTCAATATCTGAAAAGGGAAGTATCAAGTGTTGTTCAACTGGATTTTGATCCTGAACAGTTGCTTAATACTTTTCGTGCTGAAGCAAGAACTGCTACAAAGAAAGCACTTAAAAAAGGGGTTGAGATTGTTGAGACTGAACGGTTTGATGAATATTATGAAATCTTGCAGAAGAATTTAAAATTGCGTCATGGCGTTAATCCGGCACACACTCTTGATGAACTGAAAAAACTAAAATCACTTTTTCCTTCCAAGATAAGATTGTGGGGTGCTTTTCATAACAATACGATGCTTGCCGGGGTATGTAATTTTTCTGTTAATAAAAATGTCGTCCTTGCGTTTTATATCAGTCACGATGAAACTTATCAGGAATACCGTCCGGTTAATTTACTTTTTTATGAAATAATGAAAAGATATCAAACCGAAGGATTCAGATTTCTGGATTTTGGAATATTTACTGTAGCAATGGAACCAAATTGGGGACTTGGAAGATTTAAAGAGAACTTTGGTGCGCGCGGAATATTCAGAGATACTTTTTATAAAGATTTGTAGAATCGGAATTTATTTATCAATTTTTATTATTCATTAGTATTAGCTTGTTTAGAATGAGCTGTAAAGAACTAATAATATCATACTTCTATAAGCTCAGTATGATATTGAGTAATACTTTTAACAATAGATAAAATTTTATTTGCTTAAAATACTTCACATAGCTCCCATAAATTTTGCAGGCGTTCCGTATGATTTTTATCAGATGCATAATGCCTGCGGAGATTACTCGAGAATAATAACCCTTCATAAGAACGAACGGGTTTTTCCTGAAGATATTTGTTTGAATCTGCCATTACCAAACAATGTGCTTGCAAGGAAATTCCGTTTTATGAAAGTAAAAGCAATTGAGCAGCAAGTTAAATCTACTGCCCATTATTTTAAGCCAAAAAATATTTTTGAAAATCTTTATTTCAATATTTATGATTTTCTGATTCAGCCTAAAATTGAAAAAACAATTTCTGACTATGAACTGAATGATTTTGATATAATCCATTATGATGGCGGATTGGATTTTTACAGAAACAGCAAACAAGCAATCAAATGGAAAAAGCAGGGAAAGAAAATTGTTTGCTGCTATTTCGGAAGTGATTTAAGAATTCGCGGCTTAATAAAAGAGCTTGATGAAATTTCCGATCTTAATATTACCAGCGAATATGATCACTTAGCATTGAAAAAAAATATTGAATATTTATTCTATCCTTATGATACCTCTGAACTTCCGCAGAAGAAAGAAAGGACAAGTGAGGCGATAAAAATTATACATTCACCAACCAATAGAAAATATAAAGGTACCGAGCTTATCATTTCCGTGATTGAAAAAATTAAGAAAAAAAGAAAGATCGAATTTTTACTTATGGAAAATGTTGATCGAAATAAATTGCTTGAGATAAAAAGTCAATGCGATATTTCTATTGATCAGGTTGGCGGAACAATGGGCGGAACCGGCTATGGTAAAGCCGGAGTTGAAACCCTTGCGATGGGTATTCCAACAATCACTAATATGCCTAAAGATTATGCTGATTGGCTTCCGGAAAATCCGTTTGTGGTTGCAAATAATTCTGATGAACTTTATGGATCACTGATCGAATTGATTGACAATGAATCATTGCGACAGGAAATTGGCTTTAAAGGAATGGAATGGATAAAAAAATATCATAGTTTTGAAGGGGTAAATAAAAAGCTAAAACAATTATATAAACAATATGGAATAACCGAAGCTTAATAATTGTAAAGTCATCGAATGAAATTTCCCCAGTAATCTTTATTGATAAGCATCAGCTTTATAAAAATATCTTTGCCCATATTTTATTAAATTTGAGCATAATTTAAAAAACAAAATAAATTAAAATGCAAAATAAAATATCTGTAATCATCATTACTGGAAATGAAGAGAAGAATATCAGGGATTGCCTTGAAAGTGTTAAATGGGCTGATGAATTAATTGTAGTTGATTCTGAGAGTAGTGATAATACCGTTAAGATAGCAAAAGAATATTCAGATAAGGTTTACATTCAAAAGTGGCTGGGCTATGCAAAACAAAAAGAATATGCAATTTCACTCGCAAAAAATGATTGGGTATTAAGCCTTGATGCAGATGAGAGAGTAACAAAAAAACTTTCTGATGAAATACTGAATTATAATTTCGATAATTGCAGGTATTCTGCTTTTAAAATAAAAAGAGATAATTATTTTCTTGATAAAAAGATTAATAGCTGCGGGTGGGGGAATGACTATCAATTAAGGCTTTTTAAAAAATCTAATACTAAACTCAATAATAGATTAGTTCACGAGAAATTTCTTGTGGATGGTGAAGTTTCAAAATTAAATAATCCGATTCTGCATTATTCATATAAAAATCTTAAAGAAGGATTTGATAAAATTAATATTTATTCTTCATTGGAAGCTGAAGAAAAATATAAACGAAAAGGGAGTTCAACATTTAAAATACTATTTTGTCCTGTATTTGCTTTTTTTCATCATTACTTTTTCCGAAAAGGAATTAAAGATGGCAAACACGGTTTGATGATTTCATTAATGCATTCTATAACCAAACTTCAGGTTATGATGAAAGTTTGGGAAATTAAGCAAAATAAAAAATAGTAATGAAACAGAATCGGTATTTAATAGCGAGAATAGATAGAATTGGGGATGTAGTTCTTTCAACTCCGCTTCCGAGAGAAATAAAAAAAAGTGATCCGAATAGTTTCATTGCAGTTTTGGTGCGAGATCAAACTAAGGATATATATTTAAATAATCCCTGGGTTGATGAAATAATTGTTTATGATAAGAGCAATAAAACTAACAAACCATTCTGGGAACTTGTAAAAGAAATAAGAGCACATAAATTCACTCACGGTTTTATGTTGCTGCCAAATGAACGATTAAATTATATTCTTTTTTTAGCAGGAGTAAAAAATCGGGTTGGGGTTGGTCATAAGCTTTATCAGTTCTTAACATTTACAAAATATGTAGATCGTAAAAAATATATTCCGCTTAGGCACGAAGCTGATTATTGTCTGGATATGCTAAGAAAATTTAATCTTTCGATAAATCATATTTACCCGGAAATTTATTTAACTGAAGAAGAAACCAATCAGGCACTGGAACTTAAGAATCAGTTAAAAGCAAAAGGGAAATTATTGTTAGGAGTTCATACAACAAGCGGTAATTCCTCACCCAATCTTTCTGTAAGTGCATACCGGAAGCTGATTGAATTATTATTGGAAAATAAAAACTATGAAGTGCTTGTAACTGATTTAAATCCTGAAAAAGAAATAAGAAATATAGATGGTGTAAAATATATTTTTGGTGGTTGCAGTTTAAGATCAAATATAATAAAATTTTCTATTCTTGATGTTCTTATTTCCAATAGCACAGGTCCTATGCATATTTGCTCCGCATTAAAAGTTCCAACCTTCTCGGTTTTTTGCACCGTAAGCGCCTGCTCAAAAGAATTATGGGGACCTTTAGGGAATCGTTCTTTTATTTTAGAGCCTTCCAAAAGTTATTGCACTACTCAATGCAATTCTGATCCGAAAAAGTGTAATCTTTCAGGGGAAAATGGTTTGACTACGGAGCAAGTTTACAATGGACTTAAAAACTTTATAAATAAATTATATCTTAAATGAATATCCTTATTTGTCCGAATAGTTTCAAAGAATGTGCTGATTCATCAACTATCTCAGAAATAATCCGGGAAAAATTTATAACTGATTCAAAACATAATTTAGAGATAAAACCGTTAACTGATGGAGGCGATGGATTTCTGAAAAGCTGTCAGATTATCTATGATAAAGAAGGCTTTAACTCTTTATTTATAAGAAATTATACTGATGACCTAAATCAATTTAATCTGCTTTATTTAAAAAAAGATAAACGAGTATTTATTGAATCGGCAGATATTATAGGCTTAAAAGTTATTCCTGATTCAAAGAGAAATCCAATGAAATTAAACTCAAAAGACATAGGATTTATCTTAAAAGAATTAAGTTCTCTTGTTAAATCACAAAAAATACAAATCGAATCTGTTTGGATTGGTATCGGTGGCACAGCAACAATTGATTTCGGAATTGGTGCTTGCTCCCAATTGGGATTGAAGTTATTTGATAATAAATCTAAACAACTTGAGCCTGTTCCGCAAAATTTTATAAAAACTCAAAGACTGGAATTCGAATTCCCGAAATTACCTTTTAGAATTATTTGTATTGTGGATGTTGATACTGTACTGATTGGTGACCCGGGCGCAATTGAAATGTTTGGTCCTCAAAAGGGAGCAACTATTGAGGATATTAAAAATATTAAGAATGGCATTAAAAATATTTTAAACTTAATTCAATCTGATTTAAATCTTTCTGTGCCCCAAAATCTTAACGGTGCGGGAGGAGGTTTAGCTGCAGGATTAAATATTTTTTTGAATGCTGAAATAATATCAGCAAAACATTTTATTAGAACTGAAATTTTAAAAGGTATTGACTTTCGAAAAATCGATGCTGTAATCAGTGGTGAAGGAAAATTTGATATACAATCGTTGGAAGGCAAAGCAACCGGAGTTATTGTTGAACTTTGTAAACAATTTTCAATTCCGCTTTTTTTAATTAATGGAAGCACTGAACTACCTGATAAAATAAAACTCCCTGATAATGTTTTTTGTATAAATTTAACAGAATTTTATCATTCAAAGAATGAAGCAATTATTAATTTTGAAGAGGGAATAAAAAGAGCAACTGAAATTGTGATTAAACAGTTAAGTAAATAGACTTTTTAGTCAACTCATTTTTTTTGTAAATTGCTTCAAAACTTTAACAAATTCATAATTATAGAATAGGTTCTGATGAAAGAATATTTAGACCTTGTAAAACTCGTTATAGACAAGGGAACTCATAAAAAATCACGCACAGGAATAGATACGATATCATACTTTGGTGCATTTTATAAAGTTGATCTGCAAAAAGGTTTTCCGCTTTTAACAACAAAAAAAATTGAATGGAAATCTTTGCTTAACGAAGTATTATGGTATCTATCGGGTGAACATCATATAAAAAACTTGAGACAGCATACAAAAATATGGGATGCATGGGCAGATGAATCAGGAAGATTACAAACTGCTTACGGCAGATTCTGGAGAAGATTTCCTGTCCCTTCTGCCAACGCAATATTAGATGGTGAAGTTTATGTTGATGAAAAAAATCCGTTTGTCCGTAAAGAAGAAAACGGAGCATTAACATTTGATCAGGTTGGCTGGGTAATTAATGAAATTAAAAATAATCCGAACTCGAGAAGATTGGTTATTTCTGCGTGGCATCCTGCAAATGCAACTGTAAGTAAACTTCCGCCGTGTCATTATTCTTTTGCATTTAATGTTAACTCAGGAAAATTAAATTGTCATCTAACACAACGTTCAGGTGATATAGCTCTTGGAATTCCTTTTAACTTAGGCGCTTACTCTCTTCTTACTCAGATTATTGCTCAAGAAACTGATTTGGAACTTGGTGAATTTGCGCATACGATCATTGATGCTCATATTTATCACGCTGAAAAAGGAAGTCCGATGGAAAAGTATGATCATCTTGAGGGATTAAAACTGCAATTGCAGCGCGAACCATCTGCTTTACCAAAATTAAAAATTGCCAAAAAAAATATTGACGATTTAAAGTTTGAAGATTTTGAGTTGATCGATTACAAATATCAGGATAAAATAAAATTTGAGGTCGCAGTTTGATAATCAGTCTGATTGTTGCGATTGCAAAAAATGGTGTAATTGGTAAAGCCAGCGGTCAGATGCCCTGGCATGTAAAAGATGAGTTTAAACATTTTAAAAACACTACACTTGGTTTTCCCATTATTATGGGAAGAAAAACTTTCGAGACTCTTGGTAAACCGCTTAAAGAAAGATTAAATATTGTAGTAAGCAGAAATCAAAACTATAAAACTGATTTTGAAGAAGTTGTAATTAAGTCGTCATTACAAAGTGCAATTGATTATTGCAAAGAGTTAAATCCGGAAAAAATTTTTATTATCGGCGGCGGCGAAATTTTTAAGCAGTCAATTCCTTTAGCTGATGAAATGATAATTACTTTTATGAAATTTGATGCTGAAGGCGAAATAAAATATCCTGAATTTGATAGTAAACAATGGAAAATTGAAAAAACAATGGATCACGAATTGTTTGAAGTATTCAGATACAAGAGAAAAAAATAGTGGCTTCACGAATTAAAATATTACCCGAAAATATCGCTAATAAAATTGCAGCCGGCGAAGTTGTGCAGCGTCCTGAATCTGTTGTTAAGGAATTGCTGGAAAATGCAATTGATGCAAAAGCAACAAGCATTGAGCTTATTATTAAACAAGCGGGCAAATCTCTTATTCAGGTTTGCGATAACGGCAGCGGAATGACTGAAGAAGAAGCATTACTTAGTATCAGAAAACATGCTACAAGTAAAATTTCAACTATTGAAGATCTTGAATCAATTAATACTTTGGGTTTTCGCGGCGAAGCTTTAAGCTCAATTGCAGCTGTGTGCCAGCTTGAAATAAAAACAGAAACACACGATGAAGAAATCGGTACTCTGATAAAAATTGAAAATGAAAATGAGATTACAACAGAAAAAATCTCAACTGCCAAAGGAACTTGTGTATCTGTAAAAAATATTTTTTATAACATTCCTGCAAGAAGAAAATTTTTAAAATCCGATACAACTGAATTAAAACACATAGTTGATACTTTTAACAGAATAGCATTAGCAAATCCGGAAATTGCTTTCAGTTTTTACAATTCTGATAATCTTATTTCTGATTATAAAGAGGGAACTCTTGATGAAAGAATACAACAGGTTTTTGCTGATAATATGCTCGATGCGCTGATTCCTGTTAATGAAGAAACTGATTATCTCAGCATTAAAGGTTATATCGGCAAACCATCAATTTTTAAAAAGAGTAAAGGCGAGCAATTTCTTTTTCTGAACAAAAGATTTGTAATCAATAAAAGTATCAATCACGCTGTGTTTACAGCATTCGAAAACATTCTTGAAAAAGGAGATTATCCGTTTTTCATTTTATTCATTTCGCTTGATCCGTCAAAGATTGATGTAAATATTCATCCATCAAAACTTGAAGTGAAGTTCGATGACGAAAAAGACATTTACAATTTTGTTCTTTCAGTAATCCGTAAGAGCATCGGCACACACGATTTAGTGCCGACAATGTCATTTACAGACAGTAATAATGGTGATGAAAAACTTGCATTCAATCCGTTTCAGTCAGTTAAACAGAATGATTTTTCAGACAGACCTTTATTTTCTTCAAGAGAAAGGAGAGAGAGAACCTCAGTAACTGATGAAGAAATTGATCTTGTTTTTGGTGATCTCAAGAAAAATATTTTACCAAGTCCAATTTCAGGTTTTAATGCAGAATCAGATGAAAAAATATTAAGCAGCGATTCTGAAAGTCATCTTGAAAAAAGCGCATCAACAGATTCTGAAACTACTTTCTTGATTCAGCTTCATAACAAATATATTTTATCTCAGATAAAAAGCGGACTGATGATTATTGATCAGCATGTTGCACACGAAAGAATTTTATATGAAAAAGCTTTATCAAGATTAGAAACAAATCTTCCGTTTTCACAGCAATTATTATTTCCGATAAAACTTCAGTTTGATCTTGCAAGCTATGAAATATTAAAAGAGCTTGATCAAATGATTTCTAAACTTGGATTCAAATTAAAATATTTACCAAAGAATTATATCTTAATTGAAGGCGTTCCTGATGATATCAAAAGCGGATCCGAGGAAAAGATATTAAAGGAATTTATTTCTGAATATTTAGCAAATCAATCGCAAAAACATCTTGAAGAGAAAGATAACATCGCAAAGTCTTATTCCTGTAAAGCAGCAATTAAAGCAGGTGATAAACTATCTGAAAAAGAAATGCGTTTACTGATAGATCAACTGTTTGCAACATCAATGCCTTATGTTTGTCCGCACGGAAGACCGATTGTTATTAAAATATCTCTTGAAGAATTTGACAGAAGATTTGGAAGAACTTCTTAAGCAATAAATTTTTTTTTAAAACTATTAAAAAGGTAAATAAATGTCTGATTTAGAATATCTCAAACAAAGAAAAAGTTTCGATGAAAAAGCTAAATCTGCTAAGACAAACGGATTAAAATTTACTACTGTCAGCGGAAAAGATATTAATGTTTTTTACGGACCTGATGATATTGAAAATATTAATTATCTCAGTGAAATCGGTTTTCCGGGTGAATATCCATACACTCGCGGAATTCATTCAAATGGTTATCGCGGAAAAATATGGACGATGCGGCAGTTTGCAGGATTCGGAACTCCCGAAGATACAAATCAAAGATTCCATTATTTATTGGATCATGGACAAACAGGCTTATCCGTTGCGTTTGATCTTCCAACATTGATGGGATGGGATGCAGATGCTCCGTTGAGTGATGGTGAAGTTGGAATTTGCGGTGTTGCAATTTCTTCTTTACAAGATATGGAAATATTATTTGATAAAATTCCGCTTGATAAAGTTTCAACATCTATGACAATCAATTCGCCGGCTGCAATGATCTTTGCGTTTTATCTTGCAGTTGCTCAAAAGCAGGGAGTTGATTTCAAAGATTTGCGCGGAACATTACAGAATGATATTCTTAAAGAATACATCGCACAAAAGGAATTTATTTATCCGCCGACTCCTTCTATGAGAATTATTGTTGATATGATTGAATATTGTAAGAATGAAGTGCCGCAATGGAATCCTGTTTCTGTAAGCGGTTATCATATTCGTGAAGCAGGTTCAACTTCAGTTCAGGAACTTGCTTACACACTTGCAGATGGTTTTGCATATATTGAAGCCTGTATGGAAAGGGGAATGGATGTTGATGAATTTGCACCGAGAATTTCTTTCTTCTTTAATTCCCATTTAGATTTTTTTGAAGAGATTGCAAAGTTCCGTGCGGCAAGAAAAATTTATGCTAAAAGATTAAAAGAAAGATATGGAGCAAAAAATCCTCGTTCGTGGTGGTTACGATTCCATACACAAACTGCCGGATGCACATTAACAGCACAGCAGCCAGAAAATAATATTGTAAGAACTGCATTTCAGGCTTTGGCGGGAGTTCTCGGCGGAACACAATCTTTACACACAAATTCTATGGATGAAACTCTTGCGCTGCCAAGTGAAAAAGCTGTTAAGATTGCTTTAAGAACACAACAATTGATTGCTTATGAAACCGGAGCTATAAATACTGTTGATCCGCTCGGCGGAAGTTATTTTGTCGAAGCATTAACAGATAAAATGGAAAAAGAAGCAAATGAAATTTTTGATGAGATTGACGCTTACGGCGGAGTGATTCCTGCTATTGAAGCCGGTTATTTCCAGAAGGAAATTGCCGATGCTGCATATCGCTATCAAAAAGAAGTTGAAAGAAAAGAAAAGTTTATCGTTGGTGTTAATGAGTTTATTGAAGAAAATGAAAAAATTGAAATCCCGATTTTGACTATTTCACCTGAAGTTCAAAAACAACAGATAAAAAGACTAGCTGAACTAAAACAAAGCCGCAATCAGAAAGATGTTGAGGAGAGTTTAAAAGAAATTAAACAAGCCGCAGTTGATGGTAAAAATCTTATGCCTGTTTTTCTTGATGCTGCAAAAAAATATGTTACACTTGGTGAGATGGTAGGAGAGTTAAAAGAAGTTTTCGGAATTTACGAAGAAACAGCAGTATTCTGATGCTAAAAAATTATTTCGACTTAATAAGAGTTCCGCAATGGATAAAAAACCTATTTGTTTTTGTTCCGTTGTTGTTTTCAATGCACTTGTTCGAGTCAGATTATTTTCTGATTTCATTAAAAGGCTTTTTTGTTTTTTGTCTTGCTTCAAGTTTTATTTATATAATTAACGATATTGTAGATCTTGAAGCAGATGCAAATCATCCTAAAAAGAAAAACAGACCATTGCCATCGGGGAGAATCAGTAAAAACAATGCTATGATCCTTTCTGCTGTAATTTTAATTATTCTTGTTGCATTGACATTTACAACTAATAGAAGTTTTAATTATTTCCTTCTTGGTTTTGTTGTTCTTAATATTCTTTATTCGTTTTACTTTAAACATATCGTTATTCTTGATGTGTTCAGTATTGCAGCCGGATTTTCAATCCGCGTTCTTGCAGGCGCCGCTATTATTAGCGTTCCGATTTCTGATTGGCTGATTTTAACTACGATGTTTATTTCTCTTTTCCTTGGTGTTATGAAACGGCATTCCGAACTTATTCAGGTATCTGATTCAACAACTGCTTCTACACGAAAAGTTCTTACAGATTATTCAGTTACTTTTACAAATCAGATGGCTACAGTTGCAGCGGCAGGAGTTGTAATTTGTTACGCGCTTTATACAGTTGCTCCAAGGACAGTATCTGTTTTTGGAACAGAGAATCTTATCTATACTACTCCGTTTGTTGTCTTTGGAATTTTCAGATATATGTATTTAGAGTATCTGAATCAGAAAGGTGAGAATACAACCCAGATAATGCTTACTGATCTGCCGATGATTGTTACTGTTCTACTTTATTCTTTAACAACAGTTTTGATAATTTATAAGATAATTTAATAATGAAAATTCTGATAAAATTATTTGCAATGTTTGTATTTGTTTTAAGCTTAACAGGTTGTTCATCAACACAGGCACTTAATGATTTGTTCGAAACTAAAATTATAATTAAAGAAATTGAAGCTTGGCTCAACTTAATGCCCGGCGGTCCGGGTTCTTTCCATATTACAGGTAAATATTTTCTATCGGATGAACTAGCTGATGATGAAGTATTTCTTGATAAAGTTATTATCACGGAAGGCGAACAGACTTATTATAATATCAAACCGGAAATACATCCTCAGGAAAGTGATCAAAAGGGACTTAAAGAATTTCAGTTTTACAATTCTATTGATACATCAATCAATCCTATGTTAAGGAATAAAGATAAGATTGATGTCAAATTGATTTTTTCATACAACAAAAATCTGATCGAAAAATCCTTTCGCAATGTTCAGTTGAATAAAGTTTATTAATACTTTTAGTCATGCTGCCCGCCTTCGGCGGATCATTTCAGCTTCGCATCGCAAGTGTCATACTGAATTTATTTCAGTATCTCCATTTATCTGTCATGCTGTCCGCCAAAGACGGATTAGTTCAGCATCTAATTTCTTCAAGAATCAAAACACTAAGATTCTGAAATAAATTCAGAATGACTTATTTCTATTTTAAATTTCAACGCCAATTGTTAAGAAGCCCTCAAATATTCAAACTAATAATCTTCTCAATTGGGATAAACATTATTTTGACTTAAATTTACCGCACAAATTTCAAGAAATTTCTATTGTTAAGACTTAATATTGATTCAAAAGATAAGAGTTCTAAAGCAAGAGCAGGATGGTTTGAAACCGATCACGGTAAAGTTAAAACTCCTATCTTTATGCCGGTTGGAACTCAGGGAACTGTAAAAGCTGTTAATCAAAAATTTTTAGCAGAAGAAATAAAAGCACAGATTGTTCTTTCAAATACTTATCATCTTTATTTAAGACCGGGAACTGAAATTCTTGAGAAAGCCGGCGGACTTCATAAGTTTATGAACTGGCAAAAACCAGTTTTAACCGATAGCGGAGGATATCAGGTATTCAGTCTTTCTGAATTAAGAAAATTGAAACCGGATGGTGTTGAATTCAGATCGCATCTGGATGGATCAAAACATTTTTTTACGCCCGAAAAAGTTATTCAGATTCAACGCAGCATTGGTTCTGATATTATGATGGTTTTAGATGAATGCGCACCTTATCCTTGTGATTATGACTATGCAAAAAAATCTGTCGAACTGACAAGTAATTGGGCGATCTTAAATAAAGACGCATTTGTTAATTCAGAATCTTTATACGGATACAAACAATATCAGTTTGGAATTATTCAGGGCAGTGTTTATAAAGATTTAAGAGAACGTTCTGCAAATGATTTATTGAAACTGGATTTTGACAGCTATGCAATCGGCGGATTAGCTGTTGGTGAGCCGACAGAGCAGATGTATGGGCTTGTTGATTTTACAACTGATTTTATGCCTGAAGAAAGGCCAAGATATTTAATGGGTGTCGGCAGACCAGAAAATATTCTTGAATCAATTGCACTTGGTGTTGATATGTTTGATTGTGTTATGCCTACAAGAAATGCACGGAATGCAAATGTGTTCACCTGGAACGGAACGCTATCTATGCGGAATACAAAGTATAAAGACGATTTTAATCCGCTTGATGAAAAATGTGATTGTTATACTTGCAGAAATTTTAGCCGTGCCTATTTAAGGCATTTATTTATTGCGGAAGAAATTCTTGCTCTCGAACTGGCTTCGACACATAATTTATATTTTTATTTGCAGCTTGTAACTGAAGCAAGAAAACATATTTTAGCCGGTAATTTTTTAGAATGGAAAAAGGAAACAGTAAAAGAAATATCTATTAAAAACTAAAACTTAAAGGAGAATAAATTGGATATATTTTTAGCAATGGCTCCGCAGGGCGGAGAAGCCGGTGGTGGAAGTTTAATCAGCACTTTGATAATGTTTGGTGCTATCTTTGCGATTTTCTATTTTATGATAATAAGACCACAGCAGAAAAGAGCAAAGGAAAGAGAAAAACTTCTGTCTAACATTGAAAAAGGCGATAAGATAATTACAAGCGGAGGAGTTCACGCTACAATAGTCGGTATTGAAGAAAAAACCGTTTTGATTGAAATTGCTCCGAATGTAAAAATAAAAATTGAGCGTTCAGCAATCGGCAGTGTAGTAAAATAGAATATTTGAATAGCTAAAGAAAAATACAATTTAGATGATCATTTATTTTTAAGAATTAACTTAAGAATTAAAATGATCCTTTAAACAAAGAATAAAATTTCTGATATTTATAACGAAAAAAATACAAAACTTTAGTTCTTACTTATTCACTTCTTATTGATGCTGCCCGGATGGTGAAATTGGTAAACACGCTAGCTTCAGGAGCTAGTGAGAGCAATCTCTTAGGGGTTCAAGTCCCCTTTCGGGCACAAACTTATTTAACTTTTATCGGATAGTCATTATGAAAAAAATAGTCCTATCATTACTATTCACAATTTATCCGATATTTTCTTGCAATGCTCAGTGGTTCTGGCAGAATCCCTTACCACAAGGTAATACCTTACTTTCACTTGCTGTTACAAATGATACTACTGCCTATGCTGTTGATCTTAAAGGGGCATTAATTAAAACAACCGATACCGGTCAAAGCTGGTTTAATATTGAAGTTGATGCAAAGAATTTAATGAGTGTTTTCTTTGTAAATGAAAATCTTGGTTTTGTAGCCGGATTATATGGCTCGATCCTTAAAACAGAGAATGCCGGAAATGATTGGACAGACTTTTCAATTTCAGAAACAGTGCATCTTAGATCAATATTTTTTAAGGACAATTATACAGGCTTCTGTGCCGGATTAAACGGAATAATAATCAAAACGACTGACGGTGGTAGTAATTGGGTAAACATTACGAGTGGAACAACAAATGATCTTCGCTCAATCTGTTTTCCGAGTGACAGTATTGGTTTTATTATTGGCAGCAATGGAACGATATTAAAAACAATTGATGGTGGTAATTCATGGTTTAATCAGAATAGCGGATTAACAGAACATCTGATAAGTTTTAGCTTTTTAAATAATTCTACCGGATTCATTGTTGGTTATAACGGGGCTTTATTAAAAACTACTGACAGTGGGAATAATTGGTCTCTGATTAATAATGACATAGGTGTAAGAATACCATTTATAAAATTTTTTAATGAATTAGTGGGTTTTGCAGCTGCGACTACCAGTTCTTTTCAGGGGGCAATTGCAAAAACGACTGATGGCGGTATAACCTGGTCTGTGCAAATTGATAATAATTCAAGGCAACTGTTATCTATAGATTTCTTTAATGACAGTGTTGGTATTATAGTTGGAAATTTTGGCGTTATTTTCAGAACAATTAATGCAGGCGAAACCTGGGAAAATAAATTACAAGGTTATTCTGTTAAATTATCAGACATTTGTCCGATTGATTCAAATAATGTATTTGCAATTGGGAAGAAAGGAACAATTATTTTTACTTCCGATGGTGGAACAAATTGGTTAAGCCAAACAAGTAACACAACAAATGATTTAAACTCTATTTTTTTATTAAATAATGATACAGGATTTATTGCAGGAACAAACGGACTTATTCTTAAAACAACAAATAGGGGAGTAAACTGGAATAGTGTATCAAGCGGTGTAAGTAATAATTTACAATCTCTTTGTTTCATAAATAATAATTTAGGTTTTATAGTTGGAGAAAACGGAAGGATATTAAAGTCAGTAAATGGGGGAACTAACTGGATAAATAAATCAAGCGGTACCTCATCAAATCTAAGAAGCGTTTATTTTGTTGATGAGAATTTTGGTTATACGGTTGGCACAAATGGTGTGATCTTAAAAACTACAAATTCCGGAGAAGGCTGGATAAACCAGACAAGCGGAGTTTCAGCAACTCTGCACGATGTCAGGTTTAAAGATCCGATGACTGGAGTAGCAGTTGGAAATAATGGTGTAATTCTTAAAACTATTAACGGCGGAATTGATTGGATACAAATAACAAGCGGAACAACTGATTCCTTGCTTTCAATCAGATATGTTTCCGATAGTAACGGAAATGCTGTTTATGTTGCTGGTGGTCTCTCTGCAGGAGGTGCTGAAGTAGAGGGCTTAATTCTGAATTCAACAGATGGCGGGGATACCTGGAATTCAATAGATTCTAAAAGCAGCAGAATATTATATTCAATTTGTTTTCCTACTTCATCAATCGGTTATGCAGTTGGTGAGGGTGGTGTTATAATTAAAACATTTGATGTAATTATTCCTGTAGAACTTTTTTCTTTTAGTTCATATATCAATGGAAATACCGTAACTCTTAACTGGCACACAGCAACAGAGTTGAATAATCAAGGATTTGAAGTTCAGAGATTGCAAGATAACAAGATTGGAAAATTGTCCGAATGGATTCCTTCGGAACAAGATTGGGAAAAGATTGGATTTGTGCCCGGATATGGAACAACCACGGAAACTAAATCTTATACCTTTACTGATGAAAATTTACGAACAGGGAAATATCAATACAGATTAAAGCAAATAGATTTTTCCGGAACATTTCAATATTCAAATACAATTGAAGTTGAAATTGTAACTCCGGCTAAGTTTTCTTTAAGACAGAATTATCCTAATCCTTTTAACCCGGTTACAACAATTAAATTTGAATTGCCTGTTTCAGGTAATGTTGAAATATCAATTTTCAATTCGCTTGGAGAAAAAGTTGAAACATTGACTAATAAATATTATGAATCTGGTTACTATCAACTTGAATGGAGGGCTGATAAATATTCATCGGGAGTTTATTATTACCAATTGAAAACAAAAAATTTTGTAGAAACAAAAAAAATGATTTTGCTGAGATAAAACTTAAAAATCTTTGTTTTATAAATTAATTGTTGTTCAATGAAAGAAGGTAAAAAAATAAAGTTAAAAGGATTTTAAAATAAAAGAGGCTATCTTATTTAAACATCAGATTCCGAAATAATCCGCCTCTGGCGGACGGAATGACATTTATAAGACAGCCTCTTTGTATATTAACTATTTATTAGCAATTAGATTCCGAAATAATCCGCCTCTGGCGGACGGAATGACACTTGTAATACAGCTAACTTATAAACCTAAAATCCCAATCTTTCCATATCTGCTACAAGGTTTTTAACAGCATTAACTGAGTTATCGAGCAGGGCCTGTTCTTCGGAATTGAGTGCAAACTCAACAACTTTTTCAACTCCGCCTGACTTGTGATTTTTAGTGCGACACGAGCACAACAAAAAATACATTTTTGTTCTAAAAAATAAGTTTATCAACTACCATTTTCACTTCTGAGTTCATCTTTACTC
>JAKIZM010000001.1 GCA_022708025.1 Bacteroidota bacterium
AGTAAAGATGAACTCAGAAGTGAAAATGGTAGTTGATAAACTTATTTTTTAGAACAAAAATGTATTTTTTGTTGTGCTCGTGTCGCACTAAAAATCACAAGTCAGGATGTGTTTCGCTTAACCGAATATTTCTTTAAATAATTTTTCTTTGTTTAACTTAGATTGCCATTGTTGATGACGCTTTACGGATTCCACTCTTTTCCGATTTGCAATAGATAGAAATCTGCTGGTTTCCAGTGGACCTAGTTTCTCATTTAATAATCTTATTGCTTTATTAAATAATTCATCTTCGTTTATAAATTCATTTGTCTTCATTTTAATTCCTCTTTAATACAAAATTTAATTGGGCTCAAAACTTCTACTTCAGTTTTTATTCTTTGACTCCGTTTTAAAAATTTATCATCACAAGTAATTAAATAATCTGATGATTGTTCTGCAAAAGCTAAATGCACAGAATCTGCGATACCAAAATTTTTTGATATTAATTCGTTTGCTCTTTCTTTTGCTTTATTATAATTATATCTGACTTCTTTTCCATTTGCATCCAGAATATGAATAATTTGAATTTTTTCTTTAATATCTTCAATACTTTCAATTTCTTTAAAATGCATCGGTGAAATAATCATTTCGTAAATTTTTTTTTGAATATTATTTAGAATTAGATAATAAGCATCTGTTTCTAATCTAATCCTCATATTGTTTTGATTATCAAAAGGACGACATAAGGTGCAAACATCAAAGTATAATTTCTTCAAAGTAATCCTTTAAATTTTTCTTTGTTTTAATATAAAGAATTGTATAATAATTATTATGCTATTTAATACATATAACAAAGAAGTTTTTAATCAGTTGCCTCCAAAACGATGTTTAATTAATAATATAAAATACTTATCCAGGCTTTTACAATAATCTTACAAACTCATTAGACAAAGCTACTAATATCCACTCTGTAGAGCTTCTGTTTTCATTTGTAACTTCGAATATTCTTGTATCATTATTTATTGAAATAAGTTTTATAATTACCTGATTCCATCCCTTATTAAATTCAACATTATTATACTTTGTTATAATAGTTCTTTCATATTCAGGATACATTTGATCGAATAAAATCGTTGTCCAATTGCCCTTTACCTCAGTGGGTTTATCAAAATAATAATAATGGATCTGATAATCTCCAATGATTGAGTTATTATCAAAACAATTTGTACTACCACATTGGATAGGAAAAGAAATTCTTTGATAGTGTTCTAAGGAAAGACGAACATACTTTGCAGTTGTGTCACTGAATTGAATGCTGTCCTTCATCACGAAATAAATGCTATCCTCTCGTTCTATCTTCACATAACTGCGGAGAACTTCATTTGGTGGATCGGGCAAATTTATTTTAAAACAGCCCTTACAATTGTACAAATGCCGAATACAAAAACAACAATCGGTTTGAACCGATGGCTAGGCAGTGTTTATTATAGTAACAAAATGAAATAATAAATTTAAAAACTACCTTAAATACTTATATAAAATTATTTCAGAAGGTAGACCTCTTGCTAGTGATAATTCTATAGCTTTTAACCGCTTGTACTCTTTACTCCATTCCCATAATTCAACTATAAATGTAGATGTAAACTCAATTAAATTATCTCTAACTGAATAGTTTCCCTTGTAATTAGTTCTTCCTTTTGGATATTTACTTTGAATATCGTCTGGTATAAACAATTCAGCAGTAAATGTGAAATTAACTTTCAAATAAATTCTCAAATATCCGCCGGCAGATTGAATATCTATATCTTCACCATTCGCACCAGATTCTATAAATCTGGCACTTTCATATAAGCCAAATAAATCTGAATTTACTTCAGTAGGCTGTTCATTATTACAACCAACAAATACAACTAAGAGAAGTAATAAGTATTTTTTATATGAATACATTTTTATACTCCCTTTATTTTATTTAGCTGCCTGACTATTAATTAAGCCGTTATTTATGAATAATGTTAATTGATAATCAATTAATTATTTCACTTACGGTTATTAAATCTAAGTTACTATTAAAAATAATTCCGAAATTTTCTTTATACTTTTGTCCGTTAATAAATATTATGAATTTTAAAGTATCAGTCCCAATCATACCGATATTTCCATTAGCAAAAACTTTTGTAGAATTAAATTTGGAGATTTCCCTGGAAGTTAGAGCACTAAATGTGTTTAAAGTAATGCAAGATGAACAGCAGAATTTATTTTTTCCTTGTTCAGTCATTTTGCCCAGTGATAAGTTTTATTGATGTAAACTTAGCTGATAATTTCTATAGAATCAATCTTTTTTATTGATTTCTGAAAAATTTGGTTTGTCATTCTATTGCATAAATCTGATTCTTTTAGTTAAATATTTTTAAGAACATTTTTCCAAGTATCCGGCTTCTTGCGTATTAAAAAGGTTATACCGTTTAACTTAACTTATTTTTTGTAATCTTTTTACTTCTCTTTTTAGTCTGTCTTTTAATCTATCTTTTTCAATTTCTAAATTATATCTCATCTGTAAGTTCAGCCAAAATTTTTCTGATAATCCAAAATACGCGGATAACCTTAATGCTGTATCAGCTGTTATTGCTCTTTTACCTTGAACTATCTCATTTATCCTTCTTGCAGAAACATTGATATCCTGTGCTAACCGGTATTGACTGATTTCCATTGGAATTAGAAATTCATCTAGCAATATTTCGCCGGGATGTATGGGTTCTATTTTTTTCATATTATTCTCCATTAGTCGTTAATGTTTTTGCTGTAACGACCCAAACAATAATTAAAAATTGTCTACTGCGAAAATGCTTTCGGCTTGAGGCACTAGTTATAATGTATTTCTAATTTATGAACAATTACAAAATTCTAATTGCATTGAATCCTGTTTTACTTTTCCATTCCCTTTGATGACAAAATCAAAGTGCTTTAAGATTCTTTTCTTATCTATAAATTCAATTTGTGTTTTGTCAATTTCGCGGTTATCCTGAGGAAGTAAATAGTATTTGGATAATCCGTCCCAATCTATATCACGGAGTGAAATAATATCTTTAAGAAAAAAACTAACCCAGTATTCACCAAGTTTTGAATTTGGTTGCTCGTATTTTAGCTTACTTTTTGCTATAGTCACATATTTATTATCTATTTCAAATCCTATAAATTTTCTACCAAGTCTTTTTGATGCAATCGCCGTTGTTCCGGTACCCATAAATGGATCCAAAACAATATCTGATTTATCGGTGCTCATTAATATTATTCTCTCCAATAGATGAATTGGTAATTGGCAAGGATGTTCATCTCTATATTTATTATGTTTTATTCTATGAATATCTGTCCACACATCAGAAAGTAAAGGTCCAAAGGGGTGCAATCCTTGCTTTTTACCGCCATAGTCTTTAAGCAAGTAGCCACATTTTCGACAGCGTTTATGTGGGTATCTTAATTCATAAAATTTAGATTGCTTAATATCTTTTACATAATATAAAATTCCATAATGTGATGGTTGTAAAGATTTACCCATTGGTGCAGTTGGTGCGTCCCAGGAAATCCAATGGCGGAAAGTTGCATATTTGTTCAAGATAGATGAATAATAGGTTAACCATTTTGGTATATTATGAAGAAAAATAGATCCAGTAGACTTTGTAACTCTCACCATCTCTTTTATCCACACTTCACACCAATTCAGGTACTCTTCAAATTCTAAAGAGTCTTTATAACCATTATACTTTTTCTTTAAATTAAATGGAGGATCTGCAAATGTAATATCTATTGAATTATCTGGAATTTCTTTAAATAATTTTATTGAGTCTCCATTTAGTATTTTATTAATAAACCTTTTCATAATTATTTTATCGTTTCATTCAGCAATTCTTTAAATCTCCTTAATTCATCATCGTGAAAAGTAAAAACATCTTCATAAGCTGAAACCATTCTTTTTAAATCACCTTTTCTAACATACCAACCAATTCCATCAACGAATCCAATAAATTTAGATTTTGGATAATGCTGTTTGAGCAAAGCATCAATCGAAATTTCTGTTTTCGATTTATCACCTTGTCCAGAAGATGTTGTTACTAAATATGAACTTTCAATGATAATCAAAGGATTTTTCTTATCTGGAATAATGAAGTCCATTGTTCTTTTTGAATCAGGTGCGTTTGTAATTAATTCAGAAAGATCACCTTTTTCAAAAGTTACTTTGAAATCCTTTAATATATTTTCAATAATGACTTCAGGATTATTTCCTTTCTTGCCAGAGTATGAACCCTTTTCTTTATATCTGATTATTGTATCGATTAAATCGGGTATTTGATATTGTAATTTGGAAATACTTAGTTTTTTTAATTCAAATAAAGGTAAAGTTTTTGCCAAAAATGGAATAGCAGCTCCTTCAAAAAATAGATTTACTATTCCTTGCCTGAAATACTTTTCAGTTTTTATCATTGCAGTAATTTTCGAGTCAGACCATTCAGCAATTCCATCATCGGAAATGTTTTCTTTTTTAAACCATTTATCTTTGAGCAATATTCTATTTAATTCTGCATCGTCAACAACTCTGATTAATGTTGTAATTCGCTTTAAATTTTCATTAGAAAATCCTGTTAAAGCTAGTAAAGCGCGTAATCCGTTTTCTTTTTCAAATAATAATTTATCAAAAAATTCTTTTTTAAGTCCGTTAAGCTCAATCTCGTTCTTTAAATTTAGCAGTAGTTCTTTGATCGAATTAATATAACCCTCATACTTTTCTTCAAACTCTTTATTGTAAAAATAGAATGTGTTTTTGTCTATTACTTTTTTAAATTTTTCATCTGTTGATTTCATCAAACACCTCTTAAATCATTTTTTTAAAAAAGAGAACGTATTCATCCTTCATGGTATTTCGCAAACCTTTAATAGGTTTAACAATACTTTTAGCAAGTTTTAGATTAGCTCCTTCACAAAATTTTATTATTTTATCTTCTAGTCTTATTCCACCGGTCTGATTTGTATTTGAACCAATAATTATTACAGCATATTTATCAGGTTTTAATACTCTTGCAATTTCAACACATACAGTTCTCATATCTTCAAAATAATTTTCAAGTCTTTCGGTTTTATTCTTTCCTCTCAAGCCGATCATTTTTCCTTTTAGCTTTTCCACATCCAGCCCAAGGTATTCAAGTTGATCTTTATCATTACTTGCATAGTCAATTGCAAACGAATAAGGCGGGGATGTAATAATTCCGTCAAATGTATCCTCTTCAAATTTTATATCCATTGCAGAAGATTCTTTAGAAACGACCACATTACCTAAGTTATCTTTATCGTAAAAAGGATTTTCTAAATAATTTAGAACAGTATAAATATAACGTTCAAGAACACGATTAAATAATTCTTTATGTGTTGAACTTTTTGTTCTATTGAAATATCCCATTGAGTCAAGAAATGCTAATAACGTGAGATAATAATTTGTCTCACTTTCAAACAATTGAATATTTTTTTTTGAATCATATTTTTTCTTAGAAGAAAAAAAGGTAAAAAGTTTATCTTTTTTATTTAATAAGTGTTCTAATTCCTCTTTTTCGGCTTTAAGAGATTCATATTTAGTTTTAGTCATTAACCTACAAAACGGGCTTATATCAACAGCGATAGAGTTTATACCGAGTAGTGCTGCTTCAATGTTAGTAGTGCCGCTTCCGCACATTGGATCTAAAACCAAATCTCCCTTTTTTATACCGATAATATTCAATAAACTCTTTATTAGTTGTGGATGAAATTTACCACGATAGGGAAATAATGAATGTGTTGCGTAGCCAGTAGAAAATGCACCATTTTCAAAATAGCTTTTGGTTTTACTTGACCTGGATAATATTTCAAAAGATGGTTTAAATGTATTTGTTTTAAAATGAATTGTAGAATTTCCCTTGACTGATTTAATGTATGCTGCTCTATTTACTAAATCCTTAGTTTGAAGTGATTTGTATTCTAGAAATGCAAGTTCTAATTCGAATAATTCAGTAACTGATGGCAACAATTCGATATCATTATCGAACAACTTATTTGTTAAATTATATGTGAAAATATTTTTCTCATTCATATCATAAATATATTAAAGTATAATTCAGTATTCAGCAGAAATTTAGTAGATTTTCGTTATATCCAATTAAATTACAAGAAAAATTAAGGGTATTATTTTTTTATAATTTTAAGGATATAAAGATATTGGCAATAATCAGTAGCCAAGGACACAATGTTAATTGATAGAACAACTTTGAACAACAAACTTAAAACGGAACCACCAAGCTAAAATCCTTAAAAACTCGAGCGCGAAAAAGCAGTCGGAGTGATTGACTGGTTATATTGCGTTGAAATTTATTGATTTATAAACACCTTTGATTAAAGTAGCAAGACAATAAATTTGAAATAAAAAAACTATTGAAAAGAATTTGATTTCAATTATTGAACCCAATGAATGCAAGAAATTTGTAAGTAACAAACCAGATATATTAATAATTATTGCAATAGATAAAATTATCATTGGGAATATAATTGAACCTTTTGTTTTGTTGACTACCTTAATATTATCGATACAACTAAGCATAATATCTTTGTGAAAGCTTTCATTAAAATTTCCTTTTTCCACATCTTCAATTTTTTCTTTAAGAGAGTGACTGCGAAAATTATGATACAATTTTTTCTCCAAGTTATTTTCGCAAGAGGCAATTAGTGCATTATAATAACCCTCTGTAGCTAAATGTAAAGATTGAACTCTGAAAATAAAAAATATTGCTACAATCGAAATTATAGCAGCATTCGCTTGTAGTAGTGAACTATAAAAGTATAGTCCAGTCCCAATTAAGTAGGAATCGCAATTATTTAAAGATGGGATATTTGTAAAAAATACAATGGCTGCAAATAACAGAAAGATTACTCCAATCACGTTTGTTTTGAGTATAGCCAAAATCTTTTTCATTTGTATTTCGCTGTTAATTTCTTAATTACTTTTGTCTCATCTTTTAATAAAGATGCATATGCTTTTATCGCTGTTTTTGACAATGTCATTTTATCTAATAAGTCTTTTTCTCTTTTACTGCCGAGATTATATTCGTCTAGAAATAAATCGATTAATTCTTTGTTTGTCATACCTTGCAAATACTTATCCATTAAATTTGACTTATACAAATTCATAACAAGAGCCAAGGATTCTGGATTTCCATTTTGGATTCCCTTGCTCTTTTCTTCAATTGATATTGAGCCATTCTCAGTTAGAATATTAATTTTCTTTGACATTATATCGACCAATTGAACAAGTATATCTTCGTTTTGAGAAAAAACATTTACACTTAATAAAACAATCAACGAAACAATAATTTTAATATTCATTTTTTATCTCGTATTCTATTAGCAATATAACTATTACTTATACTGCACGAAATTATTATTTACGGAACATATATCCGCCTTAGGCGGACAGGTATGCGTGCAGTTGAAAATCTAAACGTGATGAACAGCAGAATTTATGTTTTTCTTGTTCTGTCATTTTTCTCAGGAGTAAGTTTTATCTGAAGTAAACTTAACTGATACTTATTATAGAATCAATCCTTTTTATTGATTTCTGAAAAATTTGGTTTGTCAGTCTGTTGAGAAGGTCAGATTCTTTTAGCTAAACATTTTTAAGAATATTTACCTAGGCTATTGACTTTTTACTTTCCTGTCAGCCATAGTCAAATTAGATATTATATGCGTTTTAGTTATTTCCACTCCATTTCCAAGCTCTGCGGAAACCCAATCTTTCTGCTTCAATTATTGTATTAACATATAATTCTTTCCTATCTTTCTCAATTACAGTTCGATCGTATTGTTGATCAAATGGTAAATGATATATCTTACTCCCATCCTTTCTTGAAACATTACACTTTATTGAAGGATATTGTTGAAAAGGGAAATTTTCATGAAGTTTTATACCGAGTAATTTAGCAAATTTTTTTGAAGTTTCTGAAAATGAGCAAGAAGCAAAAAAAACACCTTCAATGTTTTGACTTCTTAACAGTTCTGGGAATAACCCCAATTGAGTTTCAATATAATTAAAATCAGTAGATTTAATAAAATACTCAACAGTTGTTCCAAAAAGTTGGTTAATATGTTTTTCGTGAATTGTTCTTTCACTTCGCCAATATTTACATTGTACAACTTGAATTTTATTATCTTTTTTGCAAATGAGATCTCGCCCTAAATCTTCTAATCCTTTCTCAATCCCTTGATAGTTTACGACCCAACCTTTAGACTCATATAAATATCCGATATATCTTTCATAATCTCTTCCAATTTGCCAAGAAGTCTTTTTCTTTTTCCAATATCTATCTAGTGCGAGTTGATTTCTTTCTGATTCATTTAGTTGTTCATATTCACCTTTAGTAACATAATACTGAACTGGGTCTGATTCTTCATCGAAATCATCGATTGTAAATGCATCAAGTAATGTATCATCAATGTTGTTATCTATAAAATCATTTAACCAAGGGAATAACGATTCATAATATTTTAATAAATTTCTTGAAAGAAGAAAGCTTTTTCTTAATTCAGTTTTTTGTTTTGATATTTCACGTAGGGTTTCTGCTGCTTTTTTAGCAGCCCATTTTTTGTGATCAAAATAATTTGCAACACCTAAATCTTGTAATTCAAAATACTGGCAAATAGTATCTACAAGCCAAGGAAATCCTTTACTTTTTTCGTTTACAATTTTATCAATTTCGTTTAATACTTCTTGTTTGTAATTGTCAATGAGGGTTTCTGTTTTTATTAAATTTATTCTTTTAGCTTCATAGTCATCATTAACCATAGCTTGTAATTTTCTTAAAGTCTCAATTTCAGATTTAACTTTTCCAAGTAAATCTTCCAATTCGTCTTTAATATTGACTGAATTTTTAAGTTTCTCTAATAATCTTTTATCATCTGAAGAGAACATCTCTTAGTAACTCACTAGAATATTTATACTTTTTATATAAAAAAGAGAGGAAATAATTTTTAGAAAAATTTTTATTATCAAGTTTTGGCTTTGGAAGTGTTAAATTTGTTAATGCATTATTTATAAGATAATCTTTATAAGTATGAATATTTTCATTGTATTTTTCAAAATCAATTTCTTCAAGCCAATCTTTATTATTTCTTAAAATCTTTTTAAAACGAACATCCTTAGAAACTCTCTGAACAAATTCTATTATTAGAGCTATAATAAAAAATCCAACTATGAGACCAAAGTATATTAATAAGCCCATAATTAACACTTATCCCTATTCCTAAAGAATTATTAAGTGGCTCTTTAACTTTTAATATTCTCTGAGAAAAAATTTAAATCAAAAAAGAAAAAGAGCCTTTAATATTAGAATGAAATTTTTCGATTATCTTTTATTTTTGTTGTTCCAATACTGCGTTAACGTACTCTTGATCTAAACTATACCAATTACCAGTTGCGGCATCAACAATTATTGGAACTAAACCGAATAAGACATCTAAAACTATCCAACCACCTCCAACTGAATTATTAAGCAATACTGTTCTTGTTTCATAACCTTCTTTTTTGAATTCAATTGTATATGAGTTTTTTGATTTTAATTCCAATTGAACTGGCGTTGTTCCAAGTAAAGTGCCATTAACATATACTTTAGCTCCAGAAGGATCAGAAGAAAAACTTACATCATCCGTAGAACCTTTAAAAATAGTTGCACAGCTACTAAATACTAAAGATGTTACTGCAATGAAAGAAAAAAACAATCCGATTTTGTAGAACTTTTTCATTATGGACTCCTTTTATTGATGAATAAATTGTGCTTGTAACTATTACTTATACCGAATTTAATGTCTTCAATCCGGTTGTTTAAGATTTATTGATATTCTGTTTAATCCTTCTTTCGTTTTATCATTTTTGTAATTTACCCTAAGGCAAGCACCCACTTTTTCGGCTAGTTTTGTCTTGTTGTTATTTACCCCGACGATAACTTTTTTGAAGGAAATATTTTTAATACTGCTTGTCAAAAAATGATTCCCATGAAAATTCACATCAAACATAAAAAATTAAATGGGAATCTGCAAGGGTTGGATGAAATGAAAAAAATTGCAGATTAACTAATTGACTATTGAAGATTGACAAGCGGTTGTCTCAAAGTTGTCATTCCGAATTTATTCCGAAATCTGATATTTAGATTTTGAATTTAAAGAAGAATCTAAAACGATAAAAAAGTTTGTCCTGTTTTGTTAACCCACGGATTAATCCGTGGGTTAGAGAACAAACCAGTGTGTTATGTATATTCTTTTCTAAAAAAAATTCTTTAATTTTATATTTATTACAATCAACAATAGTTAGTTATAAAATGCAGATCGGAAAGTATAAACTTAAAACAGTTATATCCGGAAAAATCGGGTTGGACGGCGGTGCAATGTTCGGAATAATTCCCAAACCACTATGGGAAAAAACTAATCCAGCCGATGAACAGAACCGGGTTACACTCACAACAAGAAATCTTTTGCTTATCAGTGATGATAAAAAAATCCTGATTGATACCGGAATGGGAAATAAGTGGGATGATAAGTCAAAGAATATTTATCGGATTGATCCTGAAATTAGTCTTGAAAAATCTCTTCAATTAAATGGATTAAAACCCGATGATATAACCGATGTAATTTTAACCCATCTTCATTTTGATCATACCGGCGGTTCAACAAAAATAGAAAACGATAAAATTATTCCTTCATTCCCGAATGCTAAATATTTTATTCAGAGGAAAAATTTTGAATGGGGTATGAATCCATCTGACAGAGATAAAGGAAGTTATATCAAAGAAAACTTTGAACCTTTAGCAAAAGAAGGTGTTCTTAATCTGATTGATGGAGAAACAGATTTTGATGAAAATATTTCTTTCAAAGTTATCAATGGTCATACAATTGCTCAGCAAATGATAATGATATCTGATTCATCTGCTTCTTTGCTCTATTGTTGTGATTTAATTCCGTTCGTTTCGCAAATCAGAATACCATATATAATGGGATATGACATCCAGCCTTTAGTAACAGTTGAAGAGAAGAAAAAGTATCTTAAGCTGGCTGCCGATGAAAACTGGATATTATATTTTGGTCATGATCCCGATTATGCTCTGGCAACGGTAAAGCATTCCAAAAAGGGAATTGTTCAGGATGAAGTGTTTGAGGATTTTCAATAGTGTTCAGAGAGATTCTGAAACAATCCACTTTTGGCGGACAGAATGATAGTTTGTGAGATTCCGAAACAAGTTCGGAATGACAGTATGAATTCAGACTGACTTAATAATTTGTAAATACTAATGTCGCAATTAAATAATCAAATAGTAATAGAAATAGCTAAGCAGATTGGTTTTGATCTGGTTGGATTTGCACAAGCGGATCTGCTTGAAAAAGAAACGAAAAAATTACAGTTGTGGCTTGATAAAGGTTATCAGGCAACAATGGGTTATATGGAAAGGAATTTTCATAAACGAAAGGATGTAAGGGAAATTCTTCCTTCTGCTAAAAGTGTTATTTCACTTGCACTTAATTATTACACTCCGTATCAGCATATCGAAGAAAAGGGAAAAGGTAAAGTTTCTCGTTATGGATGGGGAAAAGATTATCATTTTATTATGTGGGAAATGCTTGAAAAACTTGAGAATGAATTAAAACAAATTGAACCTGAACTTGAAACCAAATCGTATGTTGATACCGGTCCGGTTATGGATAAAGTTTGGGCTGTCAGATCTGGTTTAGGATGGAGGGGGAAACATACTTGTGTTATAAATCCAAACAAAGGCAGCTGGTTTTTTATAGCTGAAATTATAACCAACTGGGAATTTGAATATTCAGAAATAATTACCGATCACTGCGGAACCTGCACAGCTTGTATTGATGCTTGTCCAACAGGTGCAATTGTTCAGGAATATGTTGTGGATGCAAACAAATGTATTTCTTTTCAAACAATAGAAAACAAAGGCGAGATTAATCCAGAGTTGAAAGGAAAATTTGAGAACTGGCTTTTTGGCTGTGATATCTGTCAGGATGTTTGTCCGTGGAATAATAAATTTTCTTTTGCAACTTCTATTCAGGATTTTTATCCTAAAAACAAGGAACTTTCTATTGATGAAGTATTAAGTCTTGACAATCAAAGCTTCAAAGAAAAATTTGCTGAAAGTCCGATTATGCGCTCTAAACTAAAAGGCTTGCAAAGAAATGCACAATTTCTGAAAGATACTGATCAGCAAACTTGAAACTTCACCAACTTATCTGAATCTTACCTTATTGAAAATTAAAAATTTTGTAATTTGAAAATTCTGGAGATAAAATGTCTGAACAAAGCAGTCAAAAAAATCATTTTAAAGTATTAATTATTGGTTCCGGTCCAGCAGGATTAACAGCAGCAATTTACACTGCAAGAGCTGGATTAAATCCTGTAATATTTGAAGGTATGCAGCCGGGCGGACAGTTAACAATTACAACTGAAGTTGAAAACTATCCCGGCTTTGAAAACGGAATTGACGGACCTGCATTAATGGATGTAATGCGCAAACAAGCGCAAAGATTTGGTGCACAATCTTTTTATAAAGAAGTAACTGAAGTCGATCTTTCACAACGACCGTTTAAAATAAAATCTTATGAAGAAAATTATACTGCTGATGCAATTATTATTTCGACCGGAGCTTCAGCTAAATTGCTTGGACTGGAAAGCGAATCAAAATATATGGGATATGGTGTTTCTGCTTGTGCAACCTGTGATGGATTTTTCTTCAGAGGATTAAAAGTAATTGTTGTCGGCGGCGGCGATACTGCAATGGAAGAAGCTAACTTCTTAACAAAATTTGCTGATGAAGTTACAATCGTTCACAGAAGAGATGAATTCAGAGCATCAAAGATTATGCACGACAGAGCATTGAAGAATCCCAAGATAAAATTTCTAACCAACAAAGTGATAACAGAAGTTTTAGGAAAAGAAGAAGGCGGAAAAAAGAGTATGACAGGTGTGATGTTAAAGGATACAAAGAACGGATCTGTAACAGAGTTCAAAGCTGATGGATTATTTATTGGAATCGGTCATCAACCCAATACAAGCTTGTTCAGAGGTGTTCTTGAAATGGATGAAACAGGTTATTTAATTACAAAACCGGGTTCAACTTACACAAATGTTGAAGGAGTTTTTGCTGCCGGTGATGTTGCTGATAAAACATATCGTCAGGCTGTTACTGCTGCAGGAACCGGTTGTATGGCTGCTCTTGATGCTGAGAGATGGCTCGAGGCTCAGGAATAAATTTAAATTGATTTGTAAAACAAAGGCTGTCTTAACAGGACAGCCTTTTTAGTTTTATGTGTTCTTACTTTTTATTTTATTAGCAATGGTATTTGCCAATACAAACCCGATTCCGGTTCCAACAAAAAGAAATAATGGAATCCAGTATTCTTTACTGCTCCAATCCTGAAGAATCATTCCAACACCTAAACCTAAACCAAAGAAGATAGATATTATACCGATCTTCATTAGTCCGAGTCCGTCTCTTTTCTTCTCAAGGAATTTTTTAATTTCTTCGGCAGATAATCCTTTTTCGATTAGCATTTGCTTCTCTTTTGATTCAAGATAAAACGCAACGATTACTACTACACCAATAACCAGCGTTATTATTATTGGAATAAAAACTGCAACAACATCAACTGCCATGATTTTCTCCTTTTCTTATCTTTTGCTAAAAGATTTTTGAAAATTTTAATTTTAATTCTATTACATTTGACTAAGCAAAAACATTTAAGGTTACAGATAGAAATAATCTGATCTAATAGTAAGCTTAAGTAATTGATTTGTAACCTTTTCTAAAACAGATTAGTCTATATTGATAATGAAAGATCTTTCTGATATCGAAATTATTGAATCAGTATTGAAAGGGAATACTGCGGATTATACTGTAATTGTCGATCGATATAAGAACAAGTCTTTTACAATGCTGAAGCGAATGTTAAAAAATGAATTTGATGCTGAGGAAGTTTTGATGGATTGCTTTATGAAAGCTTATAACAATCTTGGTTCTTTTAAATTTGAATCTAAATTCTCAACATGGTTTTATCGGATTGTTTATAACACTGCATTAACAAAGTTGTCAAGCATAAAGCGAAAAGTTGAAAGTGAAATGCAATCAATTGACGATCTGGATTATCTTGAAAGCAAATACAGTTCAGAGGATTACTGTAAAAAAGAACTTTCAGAAATTGTAAATAAAATAATAAATGAATTGCCTGCAAAAAATGCTGCAGTAATTACAATGTTTTATTTGGAAGAAATGAGCAGCGAGGAAATAAGTCAGGTGTTAAATATTTCTGTGGCAAATGTTAAAGTGATTCTGCATCGTTCGCGTAATTTATTGAAAGACATAATCCAAAAAAGAAATTTATTAAAGGAAATTTTGTGATGAATATAAGCGATGAATTATTAAATGATTTTATAGATGGCAAACTTGAAACTGATGAAGTGAAATTTGTAAAAGAATCAATTGAAAAATCACCTGAAGTGAAATCAAGATATATGGCTTTAGTAAGTTCAGATGATATGTTACGAAAATTAGAATCAGAAACTGTTTCACTAAATTTTACTCAAACAGTTTTACAAAAAATTCAACGCAGAAAAGCATTAGCCAAACAACAAAAGCGGTTTTTGTTTGTTGTTCTTTCTTTTCTGGGATTTATTGTTCTTGGAATCGTTGGGTTTATATTTTATCAAGTCATATCTTTATCTGCACCAGAGTCGAATCAGGTAGTTACTGATTATTCCAAAGATGTTGGAAATTATTTTTCAAATTTATTCGGGAAGAAAAACATTTCGGTCTTTGGTTCTGTCTTATCATTTATTATGCTTGTTTCTGCTTACTTCTTTTATGAATTTCAAAAGAAATCAAAAAATAATTTTACACATTGATTTCTAAAATGAAATAATTTTTTGTTAAGGCGTTTTAATCTCCCAATATGATTTAATTATATAAGCATTTAATCTTCAAATTATTCCTCCATCATTCGTATATTTACAAACAATTAATTTTTTAAAAGATGAATACAAAATCAGGTTATGCTGCAATAATAGGTTTGCCAAATGTTGGTAAATCAACTTTAATGAACTCCTTGCTTAGACAAAAAATTTCAATAATAACATCAAAACCCCAGACAACAAGAAAAAGAATTCTCGGCATCTTATCTGAGAAAGAATATCAGATAATTTTTCTCGATACTCCCGGAATTCTTAAACCATCTTATTTGCTTCAGGAAAAAATGATGGAAGATGTTGAATCATCAATTAAAGATGCGGATGTTTTTATAATAATTTATGATGTGAGTTCTGTTGCATCCTTGAAAGAATCTGAAGAAAATGAAATCATTGAAAGTCTTGTTGATGATGATTCAAAAAAGAAAATATTGGTGTTGAATAAGATTGATACGATAACTCAGGATAAAGCTGTTCTGCTTATTGAAAAATATGAAGGAATGAACAAGTTTAAATCTGTAATTCCTGTTTCTGCTAATCTAAACTTTAACATAGAAAGATTAAAAAATGAGATAGTTGAATGTCTGCCGGAAGGTCCGAAGTTTTATGATGATGAAATAGTATCCGATGAAACCGAAAGATTTTTTGTAACAGAAATAATTCGTGAAAAAATATTTGAGCTATATGAAGATGAAATTCCTTATAGCTGTGAAGTGTTAATTACAGAGTTTAAAGAAAGACAAAGTGCAAAGAATTTCATAAGTGCAGAAATCGTTGTTGAGCGCGAAAGTCAGAAACCGATTATAATTGGTAAGGCTGGAAGGGCAATAAAACTGTTGGGTGAAAAATCACGCAAAGCAATTGAAGAATTTTTAGAAAAAGAAGTTTATCTTGAACTGAGAGTTAAGGTGAGGGATAAATGGCGTTCTAATCCGAATATGTTAAAATCATTTGGTTACATTCGTGAGAAAGACAAATAAAGTTTGGCTTAAATCAACTTAACAATGATGAAAAAGCATATTGGAGAAACAGCATTATTTTCTATGACGATTATTTGGGGAGCTACTTTTGCTTTGATGAAAGATGCCTTCTCTGATATTTCTCCCACATTATTCGTTGGTATCCGTTTTACAATTGCTACATTGTTGATTATTCCTTTTACTTTTAACAGACTGAAATTAATAAATAAACAGACTTTCTTAGCCGGATCAATACTTGGAATATTTTATTTTTCAGGTTTTGCTACTCAGACAATCGGATTAAATCTTACAACAGCAACAAAATCAGGATTTATAACCGGAACCTTTGTCGTTTTTATTCCTATTCTGCAATTGATAATTGAAAAACGAAAGCCCGGATGGTTCAATATTATCAGTATCGTTTTGGTGCTTATAGGTTTGTTGATGTTATCAAGCGGAGGAAATGATGTAATAAATTTTTTGCATAGGCTCGGCTCCGATTTTAATCTTGGTGATTTGTTGACTTTAATTTGTGCAGTGTTATTTGCTTTTCAGGTTGTCTATGTTGATGTATTCACGAAAAAATACGATTACCTTCCGATGGTTTTTGTTCAACTTCTGATTACCGGAGTTGGTGGATTTTTGTTGACACTTATTTTCTCAGCCGCTTCCCTGGAAACAGTCAGATTTTCTTTAACAGGTAATCTGATTTTTGCAGTTGTTTATACTTCTGTTTTTGCTTCTGTGCTTGCTACAATAATTCAATTGAAATATCAGAAAGTTATCTCTCCGACAAAAGCAGGAATCATTTATTCTATCGAGCCGATTTTCGCAGCTACATTTGCTTACTTTTTACTAAATGAAAAAATATCTAATTTTGGCTTGATTGGATGCGTTCTTATTTTTTCAGGATTGATATTATCGGAAATATTCTCAAATAAAAATGAATAATATTAAGAGGGCAAAAATAATCGTCAACGGACTCGTTCAGGGTGTTGGTTACAGATACTTTGTGATGAGACACGCTGAAAATCTTGGATTGAATGGATATACACAAAATCTTTTCACGGGAGAAGTGCTGACTGAGGTTGAAGGAGATGAAGCTCTGATTCTGGAATTAATTAAACAATTAAAAATTGGTCCATCAAGATCGCATGTAGTAAATTGTTTTGTCGAATGGTCAGAAAGCAAAAACGAATTTTCAGGGTTTGAAGTTAAGTATTAAAACTGACTTGCTGTTTCTTTTTATTTCGTATGCTTTGTGCGAAAAGATAAAAAGAAGTTCACGCAAAGATCGCAAAGGTTTTCGCGAAGCTCGCAAAGTAAAGAGCAAGAAATAATAAATAATATTAAATCTGACATTACCATTGTTAAATAATTTTGATATAATTTAATTAAAAGAGGATTCAAAGAGTTATTAATAATTTATAAACTTAGCGGTCTTTGTTTTATTTTTTCTTTGTATGCTTTACGAGAAACAAAGTCTTTAGGGTTCACGCAAAGATCGCAGAGATTTTCGCGAAGCTCGCAAAGTAAAGAGCAAGAAATAATAAAATATTAAACCTGAAATTACTATTGCTAAATAATTTTGATACAATTTAATTTTTTAAAAAATATATAGAGTTATTAGTAATTTATAAACTTAGCGGTCTTTGTTTTATTTTTTCTTTGTGTGCTTTGCGAGAGACAAAACAAATAAAGATCAAAAAGATTTTCTTGAAATTCACTAAGTAAAAAATTTGAATTAATTACTATGACTGAAAATGAATTATCAAATAAAGTTATTGGTGTAGCAATTGAATTACATAGGGTTTTGGGCCCTGGCTTATTAGAATCTGCATATGAGAATGCATTGGCTTATGAATTACGTGAAATAGGATTAAATGTAATGCAACAAGTTCCAATGCCATTTATATATAAAGAAGTAAAACTTGATGTTGGCTATCGAATCGATTTGTTGATTGAAGATAAAATTTTAATTGAAGTAAAATCAGTTGAAGCATTAGCTCCTGTACATTTTGCTCAAGTGTTGACATATTTAAATTTATCAGATTTAAAACTAGGACTATTGCTTAACTTTAATACCAAGTTACTAAAAGATGGTATTCATAGAGTTATTAATAATTTATAAACTTAGCGGTCTTTGTTTTATTTTTTCTTTGTGTGCTTTGCGAGAAACAAAGTCTTTAGGGTTCACGCAAAGGCCGCAAAGGTTTTCGAGAAGTTCGCGAAGTAAAGAGCAAGAAATAATAAAATATTAAATCTGGAATTACTATTGCTAAATAATTTTGATACGATTTAATTTTTAAAAAATATACAGAGCTATTAATAATTTATAAACTTAGCGGTCTTTGTTTTATTTGTCTTTGTGCGTTTTGCGAGAAACAAAGTCTTTAGGGGTCACGCAAAGGGCGCAGAGATTTTCGCGAAGCTCGCAAAGCTAAGAATAGAAAATAATAAAATATTAAACTGGAATTACTATTGCTAAATAATTTTGATATAATTTAATTAAAAAAGGATTAATAGAGTTATTAACGATTTATAAACTTAGCGGTCTTTGTTTTATTTTTTCTTTGTGTGCTTTGCGTGAAACAAAGTCTTTAGGGTTCACGCAAAGGTTATTAATAATTTATTTTAGGATAATTAATGAGTTTAAATATCAGAGTCGGATTTGGATTTGATGTTCACGCCTTTGCCGAAGGGAGAAAACTTATTTTAGGCGGAATAGAAATTCCATTTGATAAAGGATTAGAAGGACATTCTGATGCCGATGTGCTTTTACATGCAATTTGCGATGCAATGCTTGGTGCTTTAGCTCTCGGAGATATAGGAACTCATTTTCCTGATACAGATGAAAAATGGAAAGATGCAGACAGTAAGATATTGTTAAAAAGAGTTAATGATCTGATCAATTCAAAAGGTTATCAACTAGGTAATCTGGATTGCGTTCTTGCATTGCAGCAGCCGAAGATATCTCTTTATTCTGAAATGATAAGAAATAAAATCGCTGAAATACTTAATGCTGATGTAGAACAGATTTCTTTAAAAGCCTCTACAACAGAAAAACTTGGTTTTGTTGGTAGAAGCGAAGGAGTTATTTCTTATGCTACGGTTTTACTTGTAAAGAAGGACATTAATGATTGAAGAATTGCTTACCCGCATTTCAGTTTTAGCTCCGATATGGGTTTACATTTTACTCTTCGCTTTTGCTTATATTGAAAATCTTTTTCCGCCATCTCCAAGTGATACTGTGATAGTAATCGGCGGTACATTGGTTGGAACAAATTATTTACATTTCGTTCCCGCTCTTATTTTTGCAACCGGTGGTAGTATTGCTGGTTTCTTAACTGCTTTTGGTATCGGCTGGTTGTTGGATAAGAAATTGATTCATTCAGGTAAATTAAAATTTCTGAATGTTCAGGCAATTGAAAAGGCAGAAACAGCATTTCGTAAATGGGGATATTATTTAATTGTGGCAAACAGATTTTTACCGGGAACAAGAGCAGTCATTTCATTTTTTGGAGGAATGAGCCGGCTTGATGTTCATAAAACAATGTTCCTTTCTTCTATCAGTTCGTTGTTATGGAATATCATCTTAATCTATCTTGGAATTGTTTTCGGTGAAAATGTTGCTATCGTTGATAAATATCTTAATACTTACAGCAATATTGTTGTTACTGTAACTATTATAATAATATTGGTTTTTGTCATTAACTATTTTATTAAAAGAAAAAAGAATAATTGAAATTATTTAGCAGAAAAAACCGGATTGAATTATCAATTGAAGAAAAGAAAATCAGAAAGAAAGAAAAATTTTTATTAATCCTTTCAGGTATTCTGTTCGGTATTTCATTCACGCCTTTCCCATTTCCATTCACACTTTTTTTATTTATTGCTTTTGTTCCATACTTTTTTGTTGTTACGAAAAGAAATACTTTAGCTTCAGTTAATAAAGCGTCATACCTGACTTTTTTTGTAATGAGCTTGATTACAGTTTATTGGGTTGGAAGCTGGCAAAGTAAAGCAGATCCTTTTTTAATGTTAAGCGGAGTGGTGCTGGTATTCTTTCTGCCTTGTGTGATGCTTATAAATTCGTCATTATATTTTTTATCAAGAAAAGTTTTTAAGAAGGACCTTTCGCTTTATTTCTTTCCAATGTTTTGGATAACAGGCGAATATATTTTAACATTAACAGATCTGAAATTTCCCTGGCTTACAATCGGACACGGATTAGCAAAGTTTACATCATTTATTCAGATTGCCGATATTATCGGAGCATTTGGTTTATCATTTATTGTATTATGGATAAATATTTTTATCTACAAAGGATTAAAACAGTATAAAGAAAAATCATCATCGGGATTATTAAACCTTTCTGTTGCAGCCGGAATTTTTATCCTGATAATTATTTATGGATTTGTGAAAATTTCTTCATCTGATAATAATGAGAAGAAAATCAGAGTTGGAATTATTCAACCAAATATTGATCCCTGGAATAAATGGGAGTTTGGCGGATTAGATCAAACTCTGAATAATTATTTTGATTTATCTAAAAAGTGTATTGATGAGGGTGCAAAGTTAATTATCTGGCCCGAAACTGCTTTGCCAGTTTACTTATTATCCGGTGGTTATGAAAAAAAAATTGATACTATTCATTCGTTTCTCAATGCTAATCAAGTATCATTGTTAACCGGTATGCCTGATTTCGTAATATATGATTCCAATCCGCCAAAAGCAGCAAAATACAGTGAGACTGGGAAATATTATTATACAACTTACAATTCAATTTTATTTTTCCAGCACGACTCTTATGATATTCAACGATATGGAAAAATTCATCTTGTGCCGCTTGGTGAACATACTCCATTTGTTGATCAGCTTCCTTTTCTTGGTGACCTGTTGAAATGGGGAGTAGGAATCACAGGCTGGAATGTTGGACAGGATACAACAGTATTTAATTTTTATAATAACGGAGATACAATAAAAATCGGAGGATTGGTTTGCTACGAATCTGTATTTCCTACATTCCCAAATTATTTTGTTGATCGCGGTGCTCAGTTTTTAACAGTTCTTACAAACGATAGCTGGTATGGCAAACTCAGCGGTCCATATCAGCATAAAGAGTTTGCTGATTTGCGTGCAGTTGAAAACAGGCGAGCAGTTGTTCGCTGTGCTAACGGCGGTATCAGTTGTCTGATTAATAAATTTGGTGTTACTGAAGTTGAAACTGAAATGTTTACCAGAACTTATTTGGTTGTTGATGTTCCATTAAATAATGAGAAAACTTTTTATACTGAATATCCGTTAATTATTCCTGTTCTATCATCGGTATTTGGATTCTGGATTTTTGGTATTAATATTTTGTTGTGGATGAAAAAGAAATTTAAACTTTGATAAATTAAGTTATAATTACATTGAAAGAAAAAAATGATAGACCTTAGAAGTGATACAGTTACCCGCCCTTCAGAAGAAATGCGAAAGGCGATGTATAATGCAGAGGTTGGTGATGATGTATTTAAAGAAGATCCGACTGTCAATAAACTTGAACAATATGCTGCTGAATTACTTGGCAAAGAAGCTGCGCTTTATGTTTCAAGCGGAGTTATGGGTAATCAGATTTGTTTAAATGTTTTAACAAATCCTGGTGATGAAGTTATTTGCGAACGAGATGCTCATATATTTAATTATGAGTCAGGCTCACCTGCCGCATTAAGTGGTATCCAGTTGTTTCCTATTGATGGAAATTATGGAATTATTTCAGCTGAACAAGTTGAACCACATATTCGCCCTTCATCAGCTTATTATATGCCGAGAACAAAAGTAATAGAAGTTGAAAACACACATAATCGGGCTGGTGGAACAATCTGGCCGATTGAAAATATAATTGCACTAAAAGAGTTAGCTAAAAAATACAATCTTTATTTTCATCTTGATGGTGCAAGAATTTGGAATGCTTCTGTTGCAACCGGAATTTCTGTTAAAGAATATGCTTCACACTTTGATACGATTTCCTGCTGTTTATCAAAAGGATTGGGCGCACCGGTTGGTTCCATAATTGCAGGGACAAAAGATTTTATTAAAGAAGCTTATCGTGTTCGTAAAGCCTGGGGTGGAGGAATGAGACAAACCGGAATTATTGCTGCTGCCGGTTTGTATGCATTACAGAATAATATCGAGCGATTAAAAGAAGATCACGAGAAAGCAAAATATCTTGCTGATAGAATTAATGCTAACCCAAATCTTGTAATTGATATGAAAGCGGTGCAGACAAATATTTTATTATTCCATCCTAAGAAATTTTCGGTTGAGGAAGGAATTAATAAATGCAAAGATAAAGGATTGCTTCTTTCAGTTGGCAAAGTTGATTTGATTCGTGCAATTACTCATCTTGATGTTTCATTTGATGATGTAAAAAAAGCTGCTGATATTATTGATATAGTTTTTAACTGATTCAAATATTTGATTACAGCATTGATAAATCGTAACTTAATTAAGATGATATAATAATCCGATATTTATTGAATAAATTATTTTATAATTCTAATATACACACTTAAAATAAATGGAAATAAAAGACTTCACACATAAAACAACAGTTAAAGTTCGCTTTCACGAAGTTGATATGCTTGGTGTTTGTAACAATGCTGTTTATATAAATTATTTTGAAACAGCCAAACTTGAATATATTAAGGCTGCAGGCTTAATTCCTGAAGGCGGAATATTTTCAGACGGGAATTTACATTTTATAGTTCGAAATGAAATAAACTATCTTGGTCATTCATATTTTGATGATGAGCTTGAAGTTTATTCAAAAGTATCATACATAAAAAATTCTTCGTTCGGATATGATCATATAATTGTAAGAAAGAAAACAGGAAAGATTATAGTTGATGGCAAAGGTGTTGTAGTTTTTGTTGACCCGAAAACAAGAAAATCAACTCCTTTAACTGATGAGTTTATTGAAAAGATAAAAAAGTTTGAACCAAAAGTTCAGTTGTTAAAAGAACAATAAATAAATTTTTTTTTGAGTTTTATTTTTTTTCTGATTAATTAAAAATCAAATCCAATTAACTGTAACAGGATCGAAATAGTGTTTAACATTTTTGGAGGCTAAAATGCGTAAACTGATCTTTGATATTGAAACAAGTTCTTATCCGTTTGAGTCGTTATCAGAATCTCAAAGAGAATATTTGTTAAAGTATGCAGATAAAGAAATTGATCCTGTAAAAAAAGGAATAGTGAAAGAAGAAGCTATTCGTTACACATCACTTTATCCATTTACTTCAAAGTGTATTGTAATCGGAATGTATGATGTTCTGAAGGAAAAATCTTTTGTTTATTATGAATCCGAAAAACCTGAAGAATGGAATTCTGAAAATACAAATGTGTTTTACAAAGGATTGCCTGAAAAAGAAATGCTGGAATCATTCTGGAGAATTGCAAGACATGTTGATCAGTTTATAACATTTAACGGAAGAAATTTTGATGTTCCTTTTTTAATGATGCGTTCGGCAATGCTGAAAGTTAAGCCAACAAAAAATTTAATGGCTTATCGTTATGGAGAAGAACATATCGATCTGCTTGAGCAATTTACTTTTTACAATACTACAAGAAAATTTAATCTGGATTTTTATTGTCACGCATTTGGAATCGAATCTCCTAAATCCAAAGATATAACCGGAATGGAAGTAAAAAATCTTTATGAAGCAGGAAGAATAAAAGACATTGCAGTGTATTGTTCAAAAGATATTTATGCAACTTATCAGTTGTTTAAAATCTGGGAAGAATATTTGTCAAACACTTAGCATAATATGGAAATTCAAATTATAGTTTATCTCTTTGTTTTATTTTTTCTTCTGATAGCTATCAGTATTGATAAAGGATATTTATTTCAAATCAAACAACAATCACTTAGCTTAAAGAAGCTTGATTTATCACTGTTAATAGCCGCTAAGAATGAAGAAGAAAATATACCATTACTTTTTGAGTCGCTGGAAAAAATAAATTATCCGGTTGAAAACTATGAAGTGATTCTTGTTGATGATAATTCAACTGACAAAACCAATGAATTAATCAGCGAACTGATAAAAACAAAACAAAATTACAAACTGATAAAAGCTGACTCAAAAAGATTTGAAGGCAAAAAAGGCGCTTTGCAAATTGGAATTGAAAATTCAAAATACAAATTTATTGTTATTACGGATGCGGATTGCAGACCTGAAAGCAATTGGCTTACGGAGATTTCCGGTAAACTTAATGCCGGTTTTGATTTTGTATTTGGAGTTGCACCAATAAAAAGCGGAAAGAATTTTATTCAGAAGTTAGCTGCTTTTGAAAACTTCCGAAACACTTATTTAACAATATCTGCAGTCGGATTAAACATTCCTTATTCAGCATCTGCAAGAAGTTTTGCGTTCAGGAAAAGTTCATTTGAACGGATTGGAGGCTATTCAAAAACAACAGATACAATTTCGGGTGATGATGATTTGCTTTTGCGAGAAGCTGTAAAAAATAAAATGCTTATTGGGACTCTTATTGATCCTGAAGCATTTGTTTATTCTGATCCTCCAAATTCTCTCGCGGACTATCTTAAACAGAAGAAAAGACATTTAAAAACATCAGTTCATTATCTGTTTAAACAAAAATTATTTCTTGGGTTCTGGCATTTTATAAATATTATATGTTTGTTTTCAATGGTGCTAATTCCTGTTTCTATAAATTTTGTTTTACCAGTTGCTGTTAAATTAATATTTGATATTTATGTTGCAGTAAAAAGACAAAATGAATTAGGCCATCGTTTTAATTTATTACAAATTATTCCATTACAAATTGTGTTTGAAATATTTTTAATAATAAATTTTATTAATTCACTTAGCGGAAAAGTTGAGTGGAAATAAAAAGCGAATCTCCTGCCTGGCTTGATCCTTCTCATCCGAATTATAAAAGATGGGAAAGATCTCGATCCCTTTCACTTGAAAGAGGAAAATTTGTCAGATCAGTAATTGAACAAAAACAAAAAATAAAAAACTTAACAGTTGTTGATCTTGGCTCTGGTGAAGGCGGAACTTCGAAAATATTTGCAGAAGATAATTTTGTAGTTAGTATTGATTTGAGTTTAATCAGATTACAGCGTCAGAATCATTCTGGCTTTAAATTTTCTAAAATCAATGCTGATGCTATTCACTTGCCCTTTAGAAGTGAGTTTGCTGACTTAATAGTTATTCAGGATGTAATAGAGCATTTAAATGATATAAAATCTTTTTATGATGAAATAAAAAGAATATTAAAACTGAACGGAATAATTTATTTAAGCACCCCAAATAAACTTTCGTTCATTAATTTTATATCTGATCCACATTTCGGACTGCCGATTATTTCAATACTTAATCGTCCAGCAATAAAAAAATATTTTTTAAAATATTTCCGTAAGAATGATTTTAACCGAAATGACATTGCACAATTATTATCTCTAAAAGAATTGGTTAAAATCTTTAATAATGATTTTAATTTTGAACTTAATACAAAATTTGCTGTCAAAGAATTATTTAATGGTAATAAAGGAATTGTCTGGAGCGATATTCACTTGAAGCTTATCTCATTTTGCAGAATTACCGGCATTGATAAAATTATAAAAATGATTGCAAATAATAAGACTGGAATTATAAACAAATTTATAAATCCTACTTTTTATCTTATCTTAAAGAAAAAAAGTGAATAATGTCCTTACACAGAACTTTTTAAGTTGTTTTGAAAATTCTTAACGAACAAACTCAATTCCATTGAGGAATTGGGTTTGTAAGAAAGTTACTTTAGCAGCAGCATTTTTTTTGTTTCAACAAAACTGCCGGCTTTTAATTGATAATAATAAATTCCTGAGCTAAGATAATTATTAGTGAATATCACGCTATGATATCCTGCGGGCTTATATTCGTTTACAAGAGTTGCTACTTCAGTTCCTAAAACATCAAATACTTTTAACGAAATCAGTTCTCTGCTTTTGGTTTCAAATCCTATTGTTGTAGAAGGGTTAAATGGATTTGGATAATTTTGATTCAGTTTAAAATTTTCCGGCATTTGCATTTCATCGTCAACATCGGTTGCAATATAATGTGCACGGAAATCATCAAAATAAATTGCCCCGTTATCCTTTTTTGCATCGTTTGTTTCAGCTAAATAAGTTCTTGTCCACTTGATTGGGAAATCAAGCGTTGCTGCAGGATTTACCCAGCTTGGAACAGCATCGCTTAAATCAACCTCAATATATTTCCAGGTATTTATCCAATCAATTCCGGGATCACTGCTTGTAAAGTTAATTAAGAATGTTTCGTTGTCTTTATCCTTGAATTCACCTCTAAGCCAATGTTTTTTTCCATCGCCATAAATCTGAATACTTAATTTATTCGGTGTGCCAGATATTGGAATTTCTTTGTTAAGATATAATGCGCTTGTTCCGCCTGTTTCTAAACTATAAGTTAATTTTCCTGAGCTTGGTGATGAAATAAATATATCATTGTCAAGAACAAAACTGCATTGTGATAAATTTACCTTAGTTCCTGTTAATGTATAACCTGAAAGATCAGAAAAATCATCAAGCATTACTGTTGTTGCCGAACCGACAATCAATTCAGCAGTTCCAACAATGCTATCAACTGATGCTAATATTTGTCCTGAGCCGGTATTATTAGCAGTAAAATATCCGTTGCCTGTTATAGTTCCCAAATTATTTGTAACAGACCATTGAAATGCATTTTGTTGAAGAGAGATAACATTATTATAAGTATCATAAGCTGTTGCTGTCATTTGTTGTGATTGACCGGGCTGTAAGATGACAGGATTTGGTGTAAGCATTATTTGTGATATCCTTGTAAGATGAACAATTACTGAATCTCTGATATTTCCAACTTCTGCATAAACAAAACCAGTTACAGTATCAAATGAAGCTGTAAATTTTCCGTTCTGAGTTATTGTGCCAATTGCAGGATCGCAGCTCCATACTAACGAACCGGAAGGAATTGTAACAGGATTAAAATATTCATCAAAACCTTTAGCAGTAAGAGTAATGCTTTTTCCTCCGATTATAAATATCTCCCTCGGATTAATTCTTATTGAAGCAAGCTGACTGGTTGGTGCAGTGCTGATCAACAAAAGACTGTTTGAAACCGATCTTTCTCCTCCGGGATCGGAAGGACTATTAACTATGTTTCCTCTTACAACCATTGTAGAAGATCCGCCGCCATCAAGATTTAATGCGTTGTGCACGCCCCAGGTTTTCATATAATTGCCAAGCTCTTTATATGTCATTCCAACACTAAGAGCTGGTTGTCTGCCATCAACAAGAAACATATAAAATGTTGTTGTATCCTGGTTAAATCCTACTGCAGTTCGCGGATGACGATCTCCGTTATCAGGATTAACATTTCCGTTTTGTATAAGCCAGGTATTTCCTCCGATTAGTTGTTCAAGATTTGGTAAAGCTGGTGATAACTTTAACACAACACGAATTGTATCGCCAACAGAAAAATTATTTACAATAAATGAAGCCGAGCTGCCGTGACCGGAAAGGACAGCTTTGTTAATTCCGATGCTCATATTTCCAACATTTGAAATAATAGTATCAATTACACATCTTATTGTATCATTAACCAACCAATTATCAATTGGACTAATTCTGGCTTCTGTTCCGTATTGATTTGTTGAAGTAGAGCTTCCTATAAATGAATTATAAAAAATCAACTCATTGGTATTTCTGGTTTTATTAATACTCGAAATACTTTTAATGCTGTCGTTAACAATTACAGAACCCGAAAAGCTATTTAATCCGATTATCGGCTTTTTATTGATATCAAATGCAGCATTCAGCCAATCGTTATTTGTTTTTAGTAATTGCCCGTTTGCTATCTGGGCCCCGATCTGTTCACCATTAGCAGTATTATAAAAATCTCCATTTACTGCGGCAACAACTCTATGCGCTTCATAATTATTTCTTGCTGACATTGATGAGGTTTTTTCGAAAGCAAGTAATTTATCACCTGCTTTTACAGTTTGAAATTTAAGCCAGGGATTTTGAAGATCGATTTTGATAATGTTTATGTTCCAGGGACCTGAATCAATAAATTCGTGATAATGCATAACACCGGGACCAACCTGAATGCTGTCTAAAGATCCGGAAAAACTTATTGAGGTAAGTAAAATTGCAAAAAATAAGACTTTTGTTTTCATTATCTCTCCACAATTTCTTTGAATAATTTATAACAACAATGCAAAGTTAGTGATAATGAATAAGATTTTTTTTAAAATTTCTAATATAAGTCCTTTTGTTTGAATTCAGTACTTTATTCGTTTGGAGATTTGATTCAAGTTATCAACAATAAAAAAACCCTGATACTTTCGTATCAGGGCTTTGCCTTAGTTTCAGGCCTGGGGGTAAGCCTTTCCTAAGTACACTCCAAAAATACTAAACTAACTGAGAAAAATAAACTCACATTATTTTTTGTGATGCGTCTAATAAAAGATAAATTCTACTTTTCTATTATTAGTTAATGTAATAAAGATGTAATAACATAACTTGATTATGATTCTTTTGGTTCAAAATTATAGTTCAGGGGTATTAAAAAGTAATTTTAATCAAATATCAATCTAAAGTAGTTAGTCAGATTTGTCATTGAATATTAAAAGTTGAATTAATGATTACAGTTTTTCAGAACAATATTTAATGGTTTTTATAATAGCTATTCTAAATCATTACTCAGAAAAACTATCTTGCGTCAACCCAGACGGCTTAAAAAATAACAATTTCTGGCAAATTTATTTTGATTTTAGAATAAAAACTGTATTTTTGAGTGAACTTATATTTTGTGTACAAATAATTAATCTCGATTTTTGTTTATACAGGAATTGTCTAGATAAAATAAAAATTCATTAAAATGATTTTAATTAAAGGATAATACATAATCGTTTCGATGTATTTATCAAGTTTTATTTGTTTCTGTAAAAACATTATTGTCCTGAATCTGTTTTAGAATGTATTCTGGTGATTTTAACCAGAAATTTAGCTTTAATAACCACAAATTAAAGTCAAAATGTGACTGACCAAGCGAAGCTGTGTTAAAACATTAATAAACATTGGAATTACCGCCTTATGAAACTACTAATCACACTCCGAAAAACTTCTGATAGTTCATTTAACCGCAAATTTGAGTTTACAAACTATCCTGTAAAATTAGGCAGAGAATCAGATAATGATATTGTTTTAGAGGATCCACGAAAGGTTGTTTCGCGATCTCATGCTAAAATTATTGATTCTAGCGGTTTAATTCAGGTTGTTGATCTTGGTTCCGCAAATTTTACTTATTTGAACGGGAATCAATTATTTCCTAATGATGAAAACGCTTTGAAAACTGGCGACATCATAAAAATTGGTGATTATGAGTTAGATGTTACGCTTGAACAAATCAAGGTTGAAAGCGCACCTCAATGGGATGATCAGAAAACAATGATCTTTTCAAATCCGTTTGTTGATGAAGTGCAGAAAATATCTGATTCTATCCTGAAATTATCCGAAAAATATTTTTATGATGAATCTCCGCTGAAAAGTGAAGCGCTGAGAATGTCAATAATGCAGGGCTTGGATGGGCTTTTAGCTAATGATGTAAATAAAGTATTATCAGAATATTTTGCATCAAAATTCCTTGATCATAGTTTTAGTAGTGCTGTTAAAAGCGAATCCCCTCCCAAAATAGTTACCGAAGAAAAACCTCCTGTAAAAACAAGCACTCAAACTTCTGTTTCTGAAACATCAGGAAAGCCGCAAATTGATTATTCATTCAGTTCTTATTTTTCAGAATCAGTAGATGTTCTTCTTGATACTGTAACAAAGCTTATTCAGGGTTATTTACAGTTCAGGCAGGAATTTTTTGGTGTTACTATTTATCAAACAATTCCAACTGGTTCGTTAAAGGAAATAAAGGAATATTTATTTAATCCCGATCTTTCAGCTGAAGAACAGAAAAAGAGAATAAGTCTTATTAAGGAAGAAACTCAAAAATTACTTACTCATCAGATAGGAATACTTGAAGGTTACAGAACATCTGCAACTGAAGGAAGTCAATCATTACTTCAATCCCTTGATCCGGATATAATTGAAAGAGAGACTTTAAGTAAACAATCATCTCCGATGGATAATCTTATACCAAATGCAAAAAAAGTAAAAGTGCTTGAAGCTATAAAAACCAATTATAAAAAATATATTTCAGACCCATATCATCTGGAGAAGAAATATTTCAGACCACCGTTTATAAAAGGATATCAGAAAAGAATATCAGCTAAAAACGAAATAAACGAATATTGAAATTCACAAATCAATTTAAATCAAAATAATAATGTTGATAGATATGAAAAAAATAATTTTAATAGTCTTATCGGTTTTTACACTGCTTCTGTTTACTAAATGCGGCAGTGGAAAAGAATATATTCAGGTAAGTTTTAAAAGTTATGATAACTCAAACGGGGGCAATGCCGTTGTAGTTACAATTTATCAGCTGACAAATGCTGATAAATTCCGTCTTGCCAGTTTTGAATCTCTTACTAAAAATGCAGTAGCAGCTTTAGGTGCAGACCTTATTCCGAATGCTTCTTATGAAAAAACAATGGTGCCTGGTGAAAGTTTTAATCTTGATGAACTTGAAATAAAAAAAGAAGCTTTATTTCTTGGAGTTATGGCTGATTTTCATTCACCAGCCGCTGATGGATGGCAGAGTGTAATTGATTTAAAAGATGGTGTAGATAAGCTGATAGTTAAAGTTGAAGAAAATTCAATCAATGTGCAGGTTGAAAATTAGTTTATTATTTAATTAAGATTTTTTTAAGCATTAAAAGCGATTACAATTTTATGAAAATGCAAAAAACAGTTTGGTATGAGGGAATGAAACTCGATCCTCATCACTTTCAGCAAACAGACAGATATAATCAATATTATATCAATTCCAGATTATCAATGATTAATGCAAGTAACTGGGGATTAAAAAATTTAACTGTTGATAATGCTGCACTTGCCGGTGGTAATTTCAGCTTGATAAACTGCAGCGGAGTAATGCCGGATGGAATGATATTTAATATTCCTGAAAATGATTCGCCGCCAAAAAGCAGAAATTTTGAAAGTATTTTCTCTGCAACGGCTGAAAAACTTAGTGTATATCTTGCTTTACCCGTTGAACATTCATCAGGCAAAAACTGTCAGCTTGATGATTCACAATTTAATGATCCATACAGATTTGTAATGCAGAATACAGATGTAATGGATTATAATACCGGAACAAATCTAAGGAATATTGGAATTGCCAAACCAAATTTCCAATTCAAGTTTGAAGATGAATCTTTGGAGGATTTCGTTTCAATAAAACTTGGCGAAATATCAAGAAGCTCTGATGGAAAATATCAGATGGAAGCACAGTTTATTCCGCCTTGTCTGGAAATTTCAGCCTCAGAAGTGATACTGCAACATGTCAGAAATATCTTAAGCACGCTTGTTTCTAAAAGCAAGGAATTAAAAGCCCAGACAAATATCCAAAAACCTGAATTATCTTTAACACAGGTTGAAGTGCTTTTAATGCTGCAATCAATTAATTCGTTTATTCCGTTATTAAATTATTATCACAACTCAAAACATATTCATCCCGAAGCGCTTTATACTTTTTTATTAACAGTAGCCGGTGAGTTATCTACTTTTTCAAATTCTGAATTAAGAGTTGACTCATTGCCAATTTATGATCATAAACATCTTACAGAAATATTTGATTATGTGGTTAATGAAATTCAGATAATGCTGAATGTTCAGAAAACTGTTGAGAGAAAAGACCTTGTAATACAACTGAGAAGGCAGGCTGAAACATTATTTGTCGGACAGCTTTTACCAAACCATATTCAGGCACAATTTTTTGTTTCTGTTACTGGCGATATTCCTGAAAAGAAAGTTATAACTGAATTTCCCAAGAACATTAAGATATCTGCTTATGAAGAGATCTTTGCAGTTCATCAGGCTGGAATACAGGGCGTTACAGTTGAATATGTTGCAAGACCTCCGGCTGGTGTTTCTGTAAATGAAAAGGCAATTTATTTTAAGATAAATAAAGAGGGCAGATTTTGGGATAAGATTGTGCAGAAAAATAATATTGCTTTTTTCATCGCTTCTGAATTTAAATCGCTGCAAATGGAATTAGTGTTACTGTTTTAAACTATTGATTGAACAGATTAAAAAATAAAGGCTTTCTAAATGGCACAGGAAAATACAATTGAGAAAAAGAAAAATCTTTCCGATTTAGCTTCTGAATGTTTGATACTTATTTTACAATTAAGAGCTACAACTAATTATGGCGCTGCTAATACACTTAAATCGCATGTGCTGGAAATGTTTGAAAGGTTTGAAAGTAATGCTAGAAAAGTCGGTATTGATAATGAAAAGATAAAACACGCTAAGTTTGCTCTTGTTGCATTGCTCGATGAAACAATCATTAGCTCCGAATGGTCAGAAAAAAACGAATGGCTGACCGAACCATTACAGATAAAACTATTCGATACTTTTAATGCAGGCGAAGAGTTCTTTACTTATATGAGTGAACTTAGACAAAGAAGCAGTGCCAATAAAGATGTTCTTGAAATCTTTTATTTGTGTTTAAGCCTTGGATTTAAAGGAAAGTATCAGTTGCAATCACCTGAAAATTTAAGAAGAATTATTGATGATCTTAATCTTGAATTACATCCTGAAGCATATCGTTCATTAGATGCGCTTTCACCGAATGGAAAACCAAAACAAAGCATTGTTCAGGCTGTCAATACTGGTTTACCGTTATGGGTTTATCCTGTTGGCGCAATAGCACTATTGTTAATACTATATGTAATATTATCATTTTCAATTTCAGGAAAACTGGATGATGTTCTTAATATTATTAATTCATTGAAATCGTAACGCAACATTTTTAAAATCTTTTAAAACTAATTTTTAATTACTATGGGCAAAATTGCAGGTATCTTTGAAAGTAAAAATATATTATTAGCTATTGGTTTAGTGATCCTGATATTCCTGGTTGTTTGGCTCGGTTCGATCATACATATAACCTGGACCGTCAGAATCGGCATAATAATTTTTATTCTGCTCGTTACTGTAATCGTTATTCTTTTTAAAAAAATGAAGGATGCACAAAAAGCAGGACAAATCGAAAATTCGATTAGCAGTTTATCAGATTCACAAATGTTAAGTCCTGAAAAAAGAGCAGAGATTGATCAATTCAAAAAACAACTTGAAGCCGCAATAACTGCATTAAAAAATTCAAAGCTTGGTCGTGGTAAAACCGGTAAATCTGCTCTTTACAGTTTACCCTGGTATATGATAATAGGACCATCAGCAGCAGGTAAAACAACAGCTATTCAAAATTCTGGACTTGATTTTCCTTATGGTAAAGATTCGGTAAAAGGTGTTGGAGGAACACGAAACTGTGATTGGTTTTTTTCTACCCGCGCAATCTTTTTAGATACTGCCGGTAGATATGTTTCTGAAACTGAAGACAGACCCGAATGGGTTGCTTTTCTTGAAACATTAAAAAAGAACAGAAAGAAAAAACCTATCAACGGAGTTATTGTTGCATTAAATATTGATGAGATAATCAAAAACGATAATGCGCAATTATACGAGCACGCTAAAAATATCAGAGGCAGAATTGATGAGTTGATTTCAAATCTTGGTGTTGTCTTTCCGGTTTATTTTGTATTTACAAAATGCGATTTGATCCAGGGATTTGTGGAATACTTTGGTGATTTTAGTGAGATAGAACGCTCGCAGATATGGGGCACTACATTTAGTTCCCAGGGACAAGCAGAACAAAATCCTAAAGACGCATTTGAAAATGAATTTAATAAGTTATCTGATGTTATCTATAAAGCAAGAACAATCAGATTAAGTAATCCTCTTAAAAGAGAACAAAGAAGGAAAGTATTTTTATTCCCGTATCAGTTCAATTCATTAAAAGAAAAGCTTACCTATTTAATTGGTGAAGTATTTCAGCCAAATCCTTATCAGGATAATCCAATATTCAGAGGATTTTATTTTACAAGTGGAACGCAAGAAGGTGCACCGCTCGATTTAGCAATTAAAAAAATTGCACAGCAGTTTAATCTTCCGCCGGCACCAGGTGAACAGTTTGATGAAATGCTGGAAACCAAAAATTATTTTATTAAGGATCTTCTTAATGAAGTTGTTATTCCTGATCAGAATTATGTTGTTGGGCAAACTGCATCTGTAATTAAACAGGGAAATGTTAAAAGACTTATAACAATCGGAGCTTCAGCTTTTGTGTTTTTATTATTTGGAATATTTTTCCTTATTGGAAGAAGCGGAAGTTCTGAAGCACTTGATAAAATTACTACAAGCGCTAATTCATTCAGTAAAATTAATTGGAGCGGCGATTTACTTAAAAACTTTGCTCAGGCAGATTCATTAAGGCAAATTATTGTTCAGATTGAAAATAATGATTTCAACAATTCGTTTTTTAATTTTGGATTGGATAGAAGTGAAGATGCACTTGAAAACTTAACGAATCTATATTTGAATAAAACAAATCCGTTTTTTACACAATATGTTTACAATGATATTGTAAATACGCTTACAAATTATTCAAAGGGGCAGGAATATTCGGGAGAACAAATTTATAACAGACTTAAAGCTTATTTGTTGCTTGGAAGTGAACGATCCAAACTGGATACCACAAATCAGAAATTTTTAGCTAATTTGTTTTCAGGCATTCTTCATACAAAGTTTATCAATGCTAACTCAATTATCTCAACCGCAGATAAAGATTCTTTGAGTAAATATTTTAAAAACTATTCATCATTTCTCGCAGAAAAATTATCTGATCCGAAAGTTTATTCTATACAAAATGATAATTCTCTTTTAGCTTTGGTAAGAAATAAATTCCAAAACAAACCGAGTGCGGAAAGTATTTATGCAAGAATGAAAGAGAATGCCAGAACACAATATCCAGCTGAGTTGACCTTAGGACAGTTGGTTCAGGGTAAAACCGGACAAATAATGTATACCGATGTCAAGATACCTTTTATCTTTACTCAGGATGGATGGAGAAATTATTTTGAGCAGGCAATTTCAGATGAAAGTAAAAATCCGGGTAAAGAAGATTGGGTTCTTGGTGCATCACAGAATACCAGAGCATATTATGGTGATTATGACAGCGAAACGATGAAGAACCAACTTACTGATTTATATGTTAGAGATTTTACTCAAACCTGGGTGCAGTTCTTTCAGAGTATAAGATTTTCGGGATTTGAAACAATTCCTTTTGCAGCAAACAGTTTGAAGTTATTAAGCGATCCGGGCAATTCACCACTGGTACTGATATTAAAAGTATTTGCAGATCAGTCAAGTGCTTTAGCAAATATCAAAACACCTGTTGATTCGACTAATCCTTATGCAGCCTTTTACAGCACTGCAAGTAATTCTGATATTAAAAGATTAAGGAAATTTATTGCCGGTCCTGAAGATGGTTCTGCACCACCGGATTTAAATATTGTAATAATGCAGTATGGTATGTTAAATGGAATTCTTGAAGGATTAAAAGGCGGACCTGATCTTGTAAAAGATTATGCAGTAAAAGTTATGAATCAACAGGCGATGGATTATCAAACTGCTGTGAAAACAATTCAAAGTGCAATCTATAATGTTCCTGAATTACAAAGTTTATTGACCGATCCTGTCAACTCTACCTGGAGAGCAACTCTTTCTGATGCAACTTCATCAATAAGTGTTCAATGGAAAAGCAAGGTTGTGGATGTATTTAATAAAGTGCTTGCAAAGTCATTTCCATTTAATGATAAAGGAACTGATGCACCGATTCAGGATTTTGATGAATTCTTTAATCCGCAGACTGGTATTTTATGGACTTTCTATAATTCTGAATTAAGCTCATTTATTAAGAAAGATGATTGGAAAGTTAGTCAACAGGAAGGCGCAGGTCCCGGTTTTTCACAAGCTTTACTTGATGCATTGAAAAAGGCTGATGAGATTACAAGTATGCTCTATAAAGGCGGTGATCTTAATTTATCATTTAAACTTAAACCACAATTACCTGTTGCAAAAACCATATCCGACCGGAAAGCAACTGTTATACAATATTATTTAAAAATTAATGGTGTAGTTGATAACTATAAAATGGGTGCAGCTTATGAAACAGTTTTTAACTGGCCCGATAAAAGTTCATCCGGATCATCTTTATATATAACACTAAATGAATTTGGAACATCTGATATTAAATCATACAACGGTGATTGGTCATTTTTCCGTTTACTTAATGATGCGTCCATTTCAAGAGGAAATTCTGCTTCGCAGTTAATACTTACCTGGAATTTTGCAAAACCGAATTTATATGATGTTAATGTAAGTTATATTTTAAATGCAGGAAGTTCAAAACATCCGTTCTCTTCGAACTTTTTTAAATCATTTAAATTGCCAAATTCTTTAAACTGATTTATGTCGATTGATAACAGCATAAATACTAAAAATATTACTACAGGATTTTTTGGTAAGCTTACAGGATTTGCAGATTTTATAAAGTATAATGCTGCCGGGAAAGAAATATTAGCAATTGATAACTGGCTGCAGGAAGGATTAGCTTTTGCTAAGTTAAAATCCAAAAATGAATGGAAAAGTTATTACGAAAAAATTACAAAGATAAATTTTATTTATCCGTTTACTGATACTGATAATATTACAATTGGAATTATGTGTCCGAGTTATGACAAAAGCGGCAGGAGTTTTCCGTTTTTACTCTTCAGGAATATTGAGAAAAGAGCAAATGAGCCTTATTATCTGATTCCATCTTTTTATAACAGATTGTTTGAAGGCTTTGAAGAAATTCTTGAGGTAAATAAAAATATTCAGGATACAGCAAATTTAAAAGCAGTAATAGATAATCTTAATCAATCATTGACAATCAATCAAAACACCTTGAATGATTATAAAAGTTTCATCTCAAAAACTGATTTGAACCGTATTTTCGGAATAAATGAAAATGAAGCGATTCAATTGAACGATTACTTTGAAAAGAATATTAAAATCTTACAGCATTTAATTTGTATTAAATATAATTCAATTGAGAGTCGGTTAGATAATTATTCACTCATAAGTTTTTACATACAATTAATACAAGTATTGCTTAAGAATCAAAATTCATCACCAGCAGTATTCTGGCTTGATTTTGATGATAATACTGGTTTGATTTTTTTTACATTTTCAAGACCTACACCAAAAGATTTTTTAGATCTGTTGTTAAACAGTAATAAAACTGAAGAAAGTAGTGATATAACTGAACAAAGCAGTTATAGTAGCGGCAAGTATTTAATACAGGATAATTTAATTATAAATTATAATTTAAAGTTAACTGAGTTTTTAAATTACATTAAAACTCATCTCAGTTAATATTTAAAATTGTAAACCGGAGATAGACTGAAATGCCTGAAATTTCTGAACTTGAAATACCTGATGTAGTACAGGAATACCTAGAACCAATTTCGGATAATCCGCCAGTTGGCAATGATGCAAGTAACGAAGAGGAGTATTTTGTCCTCAATATGGAAATTCAGAAAACTACTCCTGATTATAAAAAGTGGATTGAACTTAGCAGAACTATTCTGATAGAAAAGAGTAAAGATATTAAAATTGCAACCTGGCTAAGTTTTGCAATGTTCCGTTTAGAAAAGATAAAAGGATTAGTTAACGGGTTAAAAATTATTTATTACTATTTAAAGAACTTCGAGAATAATCTTTATCCTTCAAATGCTAATTACAGAAGCAAAGCAATTCAGTTTTTAAATCAGCCCAGATTTTTTAAACTAATAGAAAAAGAAAAGCCTGATTCATCCAATGCAAAAGAATTTATTGAAGCTGATATAGTATTAAAAGGAATAGTTGACGAATGTGCAAGATTATTTCCTGAGAATCCCCCTGTACTAAAATTTATTATTGAAGTTTTAGCAGACCACGCTGACACTGCAAATAATATCTTATCTCCTTCGGCTGCAAAGACTGAACAGCCGGTAGCTCAGCCGCAGACAGAAAAGCAAGCAGAAACTTTTACAAAAACTGTAACTGATGCTCCTGCACCGCCTAAAGAAGCAGAAAGACCGGTTCAACAAGTAGCGCCGGTACAACAAACTGTTAGTCAGCCAATAAAAGTAACCAATGAAAATGATGGTATTATTCAGTTAAGGCAAATATTGACTCAGTTTTATGAACAGATTGTTGATGGGAATAAAAAAGACAAAATACCTGAATCATTTTTTGTATTTGGAATTGCCCGGCAGTTACAATGGGGAAGACTATTCAGACCGCAGGAAACAGATGGAGTTACTCAGGTTGAAGCTCCGAATAATATTATGCAGACTAATATTAAGAAATGGTTTGAGAGTGCTGAATGGGATTCACTGATTCCAAGAGTTGAATTAAATTTTCTTAAAGCAGACAGTGCTTTTCTGTATTGGTTTGATGCACACAGATATGTTGTAAAAGCTCTTGAACAAAAAGGCGGTAATTATACTCTTGCTGCCCAGGAAATTAAAGGACAATTAGCTCAGCTTATTAACAGGATACCGGATATTTATAAGTTAAAGTTTAAGGACTATACAACTCCTTTTGCTGATGACGATACTGTAAAATGGATTCTTGATGATGTAATGGCTTCTGCTGCAAAAGGTGAGAATAAAGATCAGATAATATTACCTCCGATTATGGGAGAAGATTATGAACAAATAAATAATGAGTATAAGCAAGCCTGTATTGAATTGCCGAAGAACATTGAGGTTAACATTGCTTCAATGCAAAAGGCAATCAGTTCTGATGAAAGAAGAAAAGGAAAATTTTTAAGAAGACTCAACCTTGCAAATTATTGTATGCAGGCAAAAATGTATGATCTTGCAAAAGTACATTTAACCGAACTTATCGGTCTTATTGACGAATATAACATAACACTCTGGGAACCGGCGTTATGTACATCAGTATGGCAGGCGATGTATTTGGTGAACAAAGAAATTATTTCAAAGATCAAGGATAAAGAATTAAAAACTGAACTTGAAAATGATCAAACAGAATTATTTAATAAAATTGCAAAATATGACAGCATAATTGCATTAAAACTAAAACAAAAAAAGGAGCGTTAATATGGCACGACCAACAGCACCAAAAATTGCGCAGCGTGTTAAGGTATCAATACTTCCAAGCAGTGATGCGAAAGAAAGTGTTGAACTTGACTACAGAATGATGATTCCGGGAAACTTCAGCAGAAGCGAACCAGGAAGCCTCGGGCAGCTCAAGGACAGAAGACTGCGTGTAATTGCAAACAAAGGGGATTATCAGAGGGTTTTGAAGGATATCAATCCTAAATTAAAACTATCTGTTAACAACAAGCTATCCGATGATCCGGAAGCAAAAATGGAAGTGAATCTTGATTTTAAAGAAATTAAAGATTTCCATCCGGATGAGATAGTTAAGAAAGTAGAGCCGTTAAAGCAATTGCTGGATGCCCGTGAGAGATTAAAACAACTTAAAGTTGCGGTTCTAAAAGATGCTAATCTTAAAAAAGCAATCGAGGGTGTTCTTAAAGATGGCGGTGGAAGTATTGATGAATTACTTGCAAAGCTTGGGACTACTCAGGATAAAGAACAAAAATCTAATTAATTACTTTACTTATAATTTAATATAGTATGGAGGCTTAATAAAATGGCAGAAGAAAAAACCACATCAACAGGACAAGAACAACATACACAGGAAACATCTGTTGACAAATTGTTAACCATGCTGGATGATACTAAGAAAGATGCAGTAGCTGAATTCATAAGTAAGGTAGGCAAGGACTCACAGGTATTTAAAGTTACCGGTGCTCTTGTGGATTCATTTATTGCCGATATTGATACCGTTCTTAGTGCCCAGATGGACGAGATTCTTCATAATGAAGAATTTAAAGGATTAGAATCAACCTGGCGCGGTTTATTGTTTTTAGTACAAAATACAGAATTCAGTAAGCCGGTCAAATTTGAACTTCTTGATGTTACAAAAGAAGAGCTGTATGATGACTTGAATGAAGCAGCAAACGGAGAAGGCTATGAAAAAGATTCCGGTTTCTGGCATCACATTTATTGGGGTGCTTATGATAAAGTAGGCGGTCATTCTTATACAGCTATAATTGCTGATTTACAGGTAAATAACTCAGCACAGGATATAAATTTACTACAGCATTTGTCAGTTCTTTCAGAATCTGCACAGATACCATTTATTGGTAATGCAAGTCATCAGTTCTTTGGTGAAAAGAGCTTTGGTGATGTAATGAATAATCGCTTTCTGGTAGATCAGATAACTGACGGTGCAGAATACACTGCATGGAGAGCTTTCAGAGATGATGACAGATCCAAATTTATTGGATTAACTCTGCCAAGATTTTTGGGAAGACTTCCGTATAGTGCTGAATCTGAACCTACAAAGAACTTCAATTATAACGAGGGAGTGTACAGAGAAGGTAATGATAATAGCTTATGGTGTAATGCTTCATTTGCACTTGCTTCAAATATGGTTAAAAGTTTTGAGAAATGGGGCTGGAGTGTTAAAATCGTTGGAGTAGATTCTGGTGGAAAAGTTGAAAATTTACCAACTCCGACATACGAAGAACACGGACAGAAAAAGCTGAAGGTACCAATCGAAGCCTCGGTTGGGCAAGCAAAAGATCAAGAACTTTGTGATCTTGGATTTATTCCTTTGGCACATTGGGATAGAACAGATTATGCCTGTTTCTTTGAAGTTCCATCAGTCAGCAGACCAAAGAAAATTAAGAATGATGCGGAAGCAACTGCAAATTATGCAGTTGGTGCAAGATTGCAATATACAATGCTTGTTACCAGAATTGCTCATTACTTAAAATACAGACAACTAACTTTTGTTGGTAAAAATGCAGGCGCCGGTGAAATTGAAAAAGATATGAAAAAATGGCTGGATACACTTGTTGCAGATTTCCCAAATGCACCTGAATCTGTAATTGCTGAAAGACCATTGAGATCATATCAGCTTCATGTTGAAGAATTACCGGAAAAACCGGGCTTCTTCCAGATTAGTGCAGAGTTCAGACCTCATGTTGCTATTACTGGTATGGATGTAAATCTGAAGTTGATTGCTTTCCATTCTTCAGAAGAAGGTCAATAGAAATTAAGTTCATTAACTAACTAATTTATTATTAAATAATATAAGGAGTGTTATTATGGCAGTCAAAGGTGAAATAGTGTTTAAAAATCACGAAGGAAATGAATTGAAAGGTCCGCGTGATAATGGAAGCAGTTTAATTTATGAGTTTAATCATGAAGTATATCTTCCATACGAAAGAGAAGAGAACAAAATTCAAGGATCAAGAAGGATAACAGCTTTTACTATTGTTAAAGCGATTGATCAGCTTACACCTCAATTATATAATATAGCTGCTTGGGGAAGAGAATGTAAAGAAATTAAGGTAACACTTTATAGGATAGGAATACATACAGGTGAAGAGGAACCTTATTTTTATTTTACTTTGAAAAATGCAAAGGTTGTCTCAGTAAAGAACTGGATGCCGCCAACCTACGATCCAAAAAATGAAAATGTTGGACACCTTGAGCAGGTATCAATGCTGGCACAAACATTTCAGTGGGAGTATATTGAAGGCGGTATTGTGTTCGAAGATAAAGCATTCTAAGAACAGGCATTGGTTAAATAAGATTAAATTGAATTACTAATTTCTCAAATTCAGTTTAATACATTTATAAACACTACTTTAAAGCTTTGTAATACAGACTAAAGCCTGTGATAAGCAGGAAAGTCTGTATTACAGCTTTGTTATCTCTTGGTAAATCTTTAATAACAGAAGAACTATTAAATACAGAAATTGAAAAACTTAAGTCTTTATGATATTCTGATCGGGCAATTTGCTTCTGAAGCTCAGAACATTGATGAAACTGATTTCACTGAATTGGATAGTCTTTCGGAAGAGCAGAAATTAAGATCAAGTATAATTGAAAATTTAAGAATGGTTTTATCAACAAGACAGGGTTCTGTTCTGCATCTGCCTGATTTTGGGATGCCGGATATACTTCAATTATATTTCAATTCTAACTTCTCAATTGATCCAATCAGAAAAGAAATTAAAAATGTTATTCTGAAGTATGAACCACGAATTGCTGATGTTGAAGTGCATAAAACAGACTTCGATCAGGAATCAATGAAAATAGCTTTAAAAGTTGTTGCGACAATAAAGGATATTTCAAACAAAGAAATATTACTTACCGAGTTTTCTACAACCGGCTGGACGAAAGTAGTTTTTGAAAAGGATGCACACTAATGGGCATTGAAAAATATTTTGAACGGGAATATAATTTTCTTCAGGCGGCTGGTGAAGATTTTGCTAAAAAACACCCAACACTGGGCTCTCGCCTAAGAATGAGTGAGCGCGAAAGAAAAGATCCATTTGTTGAAAGGTTATATGAAGGGTTTGCATTTCTTGCCGGAAGAATTCAGGAGAGATTGGATGATGAATTCCCTGAAATAGCTGGCGGAATTCTCGAAATACTATTTCCAAATCTTTTAAAACCATTTCCTTCCTGTTCAATACTTCAACTAAAATCAAAACTTGGTGCAATATCTAAACCAATCCTTGTTAAAAAAGGAAGCGAAATTCAAACAACAACCGGAAAATACAAAGTCAGATATAAAGTATATGCTGGTGTTTCGGATAAAAGCCGTTTGACAGAAAAAGATGAACCGGCTGAGTTTGTTTTTAGAACAACGCAAGATGTTCTTGTAAGACCGATGAAACTTGAAGATGTTATTGTTGAAGATTCGCCAAAGGGTAATACAATTCTGAAACTCAAGATTCAGCCAGATAGAAATGTTGATTATGATTCTTTGAAGATGAATAATTTTCAGTTTTATATTCAAGGAGCAGCTTCGATTAAATATGAATTATTATTCTTTCTTACAAATTTTGTTTCCTCTGTTTCGATTAAGGAATTAACTGACCGTAATCCATCATATACTGAGATTAAAAATTACCGAATAGAAATTCCTGAGTTATATACTGATGATTATTCTGTTCAGGATAATTCAATACTGCCGTATTCAAAACAGACATTTGCAGGCTATAAGCTTTTACAGGAATATTTTTCTTTCCCGGAAAAATTCTTTTTTATTCAGATAAACGGTTTGGAACAATATAAAAGCTCAGGGCAATCTTTACCATTTGAGATCAAAATTGATTTTAATGCACGGATTGTGAAAGAAAAATGGCCGACATTAAAAAATATTGCACTGCATTGCACACCAATAGTTAATTTATTCAGCAGATCTACAGAAGAGGTTGTGGTTAATCAGCGCCTGCCTGAGTATTACATTGTGCCTGATATAGACAGAAGAAAAAGCAGGGAAATTTATTCAGTTGATAAAATTTCCGGTATAAGTGAAAACAAAATTGAGCAATATAAATACATACCAATTTCTTCACATGATATTCTTGAAACTAGTGACCCTGACTATAATTATAAAAGATTCTTTTCTGTTTTCAGAAGAACACAGGTAAGCGATATGACTGAAGCATATATTCGCTTGTTTGGACCAAGTATGGAAGCAGATGATTTTCCAAAAGAAACCTTAAGTATTCAAGCAACTTTATCAAACGGTTTTTTACCGGCTTCATATCTGGAGGTAGGAGTTATTAAAGAACCGATTGATTTTCCAGCAGGAATAGAAGCAACAAATATTACTATTCCAACTGATGTTCTTGAAGGACCAGACAAGAGTAATTATCTGTGGGCACTGATTGCTAATTTATCAATCAGTTATACGAGTCTTTCAGATGTTGAAACATTAAAGAGCATTCTTAATCTTTATAATTGGTTCAAAATTCATAATCATCCGAATAAGAAAAGAATTGATGGCATTAAAAAGATTGATAAACCCAAAGTTATTAGTAAGATAAAAAACAGAAGCATCATCCGTGGAATTGAATTTCATATAACTATTGATCCAAACGAATTTGAACACGGACGAGGAGATATTTATCTGTTTGGATTAATTCTAAATAAGTTCTTATCACAATATGTTACTATCAATTCGTTTATTCAATTAAAAATAACAGAATCCGGAACAAATAAAGAATATATATGGGAACCGATAATCGGGAAAATATCACCTCTGTAATAGACGATCTTGTAAAAAACGGACCGTTATATAATGTATGGCAGGCTACCAGAGTTGCTGATAATTATGTTAAAAAATTACATCCCAAAAGAGATGATTCTTTATTTGAACAAACCGGAATCAGATTCAGACCTTATGAAAAATATGAATATCCGCCAACAGATATTAAAAGTGTTTCATTTGAAAATGATGAAGTAACATTTATTCTTACTTTTTTAGGTTTATATGGAATCAACTCTCCGATACCAAGATGTTATGTTGAACAAGTTGATTTTCAACAAAGAATTTTAGGTGCTGGACAAGTTCCGTTGCAAAACTTTTTAGATATTTTTAATAACAGATTTTATTGGCTCTACTATCAAGCCTGGAAAAAATACAGATTCTATCTGCATCTGAACTCAGAGCTTAATAATCCAATTATTCAGAGAATAAATGCTTTTAGCGGCAAAGGATTTTTTGGTAAAGATAAAAACAAAGCATTATCAGATTACACACTACTTAAATTTTCTGGATTCTTTAGTCACAGAGTAAAAAATAAATCCGGACTGCAAATTTTACTGGATCATTTATTTCCGCAATTTGAAGTTAAGATAATGGAATATGTGCCAACCTGGCTTGAATTAGCTGATGCACCATTACTGGGAGATGATAATAATATATTAGGTGAAACAAGTTTTATCGGCAGACACACTTTGGATTATACAAGCAGAATAGGTATTGAAATAGGACCGATGTTGTTTAAAGAATATCTTGATTTTTTGCCCGGTAAAACACAATCAAAAAAACTAATTGAATTGATGGAAATGTATCTTAATGATGGAATTGAATATGATTTTTGTTTTAAGATCAAAAGTGAAACTATTACAACCATAGCCTGGGATGATGACAGATTAAAATTAGGTTCTACTTTATGGCTTGGCAAACCACAGTCCGATATCATTTCAGTTTATATGCCTTATGAACAATTATTCGAAATAAATTGAATCTTTGTTTACTTGGCTTATCAGCATCTAATATAAATTTGCTGACCCACTAATCCGATGTAAATAAATTATTAAATCAGAATATTTTCCGGAGAGAAAAAATGAAGAGTAAAGATCTCAAATCACTTCTTGTAAAACTAAATAATTATCTGATCAGAAATCTTGATACCGCAACAGGTTTAGGGATAAACCATTCACATTATGAAATCACTTTCGATCATCTTTTAAACTGTTTGATTGAAGATGGAATGGGTGATGTTCCATTAATTCTTAAACATTATAATATAGATGCCGGAGATGTTCAAGCAAGGGTTTTAAAAAATCTTGATGAGATGGGCAAGGGCAATACCGGAAAACCAAAGCTTTCACCTTTACTTACAGAACTTCTCGAACAAGCATGGATAACAAGTTCTGTTCATCATCATGAAACAAAAATCAGATCCGGTGCTTTGTTTGAAGTATTTATTGCCTCCGAACAGGTGTTAAGCAGTAATCTGTTAAATATTCTGTCGCCAATAAAACAGGAAGAATTAAAAACAGAATTTTACAATATAGTTAAAGGCTCTGTTGAAGATGCTTCAGTTGCATCTGAAGTGCTTTCTGCAGAAGAAGCAAAAGAAATTCCTGCTGATGGAACTGTTTTAGATTTATTCACAACAAATCTTACTGCACAGGCAAAAGACGGAAAGATTGATCCAATACTTGGGAGAGATGATGAAATTATTCAGGTTATTGAAGTATTATCCAGGCGAAAAAAATCAAACCCGATAATACTTGGTGAACCCGGTGTTGGTAAAACTGCTTTGGTTGAAGGCTTAGCAATAAAAATTGCTGCTGATGAAGTGCCGGATGTTTTAAAAAATACTCAGGTCTTTTCACTTGATCTCGGCTCATTGCAAGCAGGAACAAAAATGCGGGGCGAATTCGAAAAGAGATTCAAAGCAGTAATAACAGAAATAACAAATTCACCAAAACCTGCAATATTATTTATAGATGAAGCACATACTCTTATTGGCGCAGGTGCTTCTGCTGGTGGAGGCGATGCTGCTAATCTTCTTAAACCTGCACTTGCAAGAGGTTCCTTCAGAGCAATTGCAGCCACAACTTATCTTGAATACAATAAATATTTCGCCAAAGATGCGGCACTTGAAAGAAGATTTCAACCAATTCATGTTGGAGAACCTGAGGACGAAAAAGCAATGTTGATGCTGCGCGGTATCAAAAATAAATATGAGGGCTATCATGGAATTCATATCACAGATGAAGCACTCGAAGGAGCGGTCAAGCTCTCAAGGAGATATATTGCAGGAAGACAATTACCTGATAAAGCAATTGATTTGCTTGACACTGCTGCCACAAGAGTTAAAATGTCCTTAACAAGTAAACCGCCTAAACTTGAGTTATTGATAAGTGAATTAAAATCAACTGAAATGGCAATAAGTTCACTTCAAAAAGATGCTGATATGGATTTAGCTTTTAATAAAGAAAATCTTGAAGCACTGAAAGTAAAAAGAGAAAAACTCGAAAAAGAAGTGAAAGAAAAAGAAGACAAATGGCTTAAAGAAAGTGAACTTACACGGCAGCTTATGGAATTAAGAAAGAAAAAATTTGCTGCTGCTAATAATGGCGGACCTGATAAAACAATTGATGATGACATTGAAAAAATTAAAAAAGAACTGAGTGCAGTTCAGGATGTAAGACCACAGGTGTTTGCAGAGGTAACAAAGAATACGGTAGCAGAAGTAATTGAAGCCTGGACAGGAATAAAAGTCGGTAATATGACTAAAGATGAAATGACAACAATGTTACAGTTGGAAGATGAATTAAGGAAGCGCGTATTAGGACAGGATCACGCAATTAAACAAATAGCAGATGTCTTAAGGGGAGCTAAAGTAGGAATCAAAAAGGAAGAAGGTCCGATTGGAGTCTTTATGTTGATCGGAACCAGTGGTGTAGGAAAAACTGAATTAGCAAGAGCGGTTGCAGAAGTTTTGTTTGGTGACGAAAGATTTATGGTTACTTTGAATATGACAGAATATCAAAACGAATATAATACTTCAAGGCTCATTGGGGCTGATCCCGGTCTTGTTGGATATGGCGAAGGCGGTGCTTTAAGTGAACCGGTTAGAAGAAGACCATATTGTGTTGTTCTGCTTGATGAAATTGAAAAAGCAAACTCAAGTGTTATAGATTTGTTTATGCAGGTGTTTGACAGAGGAATGCTTCAGGATGCTGACAGACGAAATATCGATTTTTCAAACACTATTATCTTTATGACTTCAAACATTGCATCCGATGTATTATTCCAAAAATACAATGATGGAATGGATTCCCCTGAAGATTTACTTGAAGAGCTGAGACCATATCTTAATCAGTATTTTAGACCAGAATTTTTAGGCAGAGTTAAGCCGATCGTATTTCTGCCTTTAAGCAAAGATGCAATGCGTCCGATTGTCGAGATTAAATTAAATAAAATAAAAAAACGTTTGATGCAAAACAGAAAGCTCGAAGTATCATTTGATAAAAAAGTTATTGATGATATTCTGGAATCCTGTACAAGAGCTGAAACCGGGGCTAGAAACATCGATGCAATTATTGATAAAAAACTTGCACCGGAAATTTCTTCCCAGATGCTGGCATTTATGGCTGAAGGGAAAGAGCCTGATAAACTTATGGTTACTAAAGCTAAAGACGGCTCATTCAAATATAAATTTTCATAAAAATTCTATTGATATCTAAATTTTATTAAAAGATGATTTTTAAATACGAGGTTACTTATGCCTTCCATTAATTTTAACAAACCGCATTATGATATAGACTTTCCGGAATTGAAAAATGAAAAAACAAATGTGTTATCATTTGAAGGTAAAGAAAAAATATCAGAATTGTTTGAATATCAGATTAGATTTATTTCAGATAATCCGAATTTAGATTCCGAAAAAATATTAAATAAATCAGCAGCACTAATATTCAATCGTGCTGAAGAAGATCCGTTTAAAATTCATGGTATAATATCAGATATAGAGCAATATGGTAAATCGAATGAATATGTTTTCTATAAAGTAACTCTGGTTCCTGCTCTATGGAGATTAGGTCTTAATTTTCAGAATAGTGTATTTGAAAATTACAAATTAGAAGATCTGATTAAACATGTATTAGATAAATCTTCAATTGATTATCGAATGGACTTAAAACACTCTTATCCTGAAATGGAATATGTTGCTCAGTTTAAAGAGACAGATCTAAATTTCATTTGTAGAAAGATGGAACATTATGGTATTTATTATTATTTCGATCACTCAAATGATAAAGACACACTTGTAATTACTGATAATAATAATGCACTGCCTAAACTGGATAAAATTGATTCGATTAAATATAACATTAATAAAGATCCATTCGGCGAAACAGAATCTATTCATGAATTGAAGAGTGTTGAAAAGGTTGTAACAGGTTTGGTTAAGCTGAAAGACTATAATTATATGTTTCCTGAAAAGCAATTGATTGCAAACAGTCAGATAAACAATAATGATCCTGGTTTTTATTATGATTATGGAGAGAATTTTAAGAACGAAAGCGAAGCAGATTTTCTTGCAAAAGTCAGAAATCAGGAGTTTGTTGCTCAAAGTAAAATCTTCCAAGGAATAACTGATTGTCGTTTGTTTAGAGCAGGACACAGATTTAATATGGAAAAGCATTATCGTGATGATTGGAATAGTGAGTTTTTATTAACCAACTTGATAATCAAAGGACAGCAAAAAAGTCTTTTTGCCTTTTTACCGCATCCCAAAAAGTTTGAACCAACTTTTGAGTGTAATTTTGATGCTATACCATTTGGAATTGAATACAGACCACAACGGAAAACGCCTGTGCCAAAAGTAACCGGTATTATGAGTGCAAAAATATTATCGAGTGTTGGTGATGAATATGCTTCGATAGATGATCATGGAAGATACAGAGCTAAAATGAATTTTGATCTTAGTGATGATGGAGCTACGATGCCTTTAAGGCTCTCGCAATTATATTCAGGACCAGGTTACGGTATTCACTTTCCAAATCACGAAGAAACCGAATTACTTTGGTCTTGTGTTGATGGAAATCCTGATCGACCGGTTGGTATAGGAACAGTTCCAAATCCATCTACTGCAACACCTGTTACTCAAAAAAATCGTAAACAAAATATTATTCGCACTGCTTCAGGTAATGAATTAATTATGGATGATTCATCCAAGGAAACAAAAATATCCCTTACCTCATCAGGCAATCATAAAATTTCATTGGACGATGCTATTCAAAAAATTGAAGTTATTAGTAAGCAAGATCATAAGCTGATAATGGATGATAAAGATGAAAAAATTGAAGTAATCAGTAAGCAAGGTCATAAGATTTTAATGGATGATAAGAATACTAAACTTGAAGTGGTTACTAAGAATGGTCATTTTATGAAAATTGATGATGGTGATGGTGGCGAAAAAATTCTTATATCTGATAAAGCAGAGAAAAATCATATTATAATTGATATAACAAATGATAAAATTACTATTGAATCAACAGAAGGTGATATGGATATACTTGCACCCAAAGGTGAAATAACCATTAGATCTAAAAATCTTGTTATTGAGACAGAGGAAGACACCAAAATAAATTCAGGAAATATGAAAACAGAAACAAAGCAGAACTTTGAAATTCAATCGGCAAATATTAAACAAGAAGCAAAAAGTGATTTAAAATCTAAAGCTATGAATGTTACTGCTGAAGCAACAGTCGAACATAAAATTAAGGGTTTGAATACAACTGTTGAAGCGGGTATTAATAATCAAGTGAAAGGTTCATTAGTTACAGTTGAAGCTTCAGGTATAAATACAATTAAAGGTGCGCTTGTTAAAATTAATTAATAGGATAAAGAAAAGACATGAGTTTTGCAGCAAGATTGGGAGATAGCTGTGCACACGGTGGAGTGATAGTTGCCGGCTGTCCGACAGTATTAATTGGAGGAATGCCTGCAGCAAGAGTCGGTGATATGCATGTTTGCCCTATGGTAACACCGGGAACTCCGCCGATTCCACATGTAGGTATGCCAATAATTCCGCCCGGAAGTCCGACAGTTTTAATTGGTGGAATGCCTGCTGCCAGAATGGGTGATATGGCGCCATGTACCGGTCCACCGGATTCAATTATTGTGGGATGTATGACAGTTATGATTGGTACTGCCGGAAGTGGAAGTGCAAGCGGAGGTGGAGCCGGTTCGAGCGGTGCAGCTTCAGCACAAGCCGGGGCTCAAAATGCAGTTTCAGGTAATGTAGAATCAACAACAAGAAATGAACATTGGATTGAATTTGAATTAGTGGATGATGTAGGAAATGCCGTTAGCGGAGTTAATTACAGATTGACCGATACCGATAATCAGGAATCAGCAGCAATAGTTAATTCTGATGGAAGAATAATGCGTGATGCACTTAAAGAAGGACAATGCAAAGTTGAATTATTTGATCTTTACGGAGCTGAATGGTCTAAAGAAAAGGCGAAAGTTGGTGATAAAATAAAACTTAAAGTAAAATCAATCGGAATAAAAGATGGAAGCAAGGTTGAGTTCAGAATATTTGTTAAAGATATTAATTACAGCGATCACTTATTAAAAAAACTTGAAGCGGATATTAGTGGTGATAAAGCCGAAGCAGAATGGGAAATACAGGTTGATGAAGATCTGATTAAAATTGTTGATTATAAGGATACTGTCGGAAGATATTCCCGACCATTTTTCTATTTTGATGCATACTGCGAAGAGATGGTAGCTAAATCCGGAATATTGGATGTTAATGATGATATTGAAATTGTATTTAAAGATGAAGAAGGCAATATATTAGCTGACAAAGAGTATCAATTATATCTTTCCTCCGGTGAGATCAAGAAAGGAAAACTTGATAGTAACGGAAAAACAAAGATTGAAAAAATCCCACCCGGTAAAATTAAAATTTCTTTTAAGCCTTAAGTGATTATATGAGTAATGGTGATCAAAATAAGATTGATGTTATTTTCAGAGATATATTTGGAACCGGCAAATCTTCTGCATTAACCAGTAAAAAGAACGAAGTTATTCTGAAGTTTGTTAAAGTACATGTTCTCGAAATGGAAGATGTGCTATTCCATCTTAACAGTTGTGTGTTAATGCCTGAAAATCCAAAGGGAAAAAGTTCTAAAGACGGCAATCTTCAATCTGGTGATGAAAGCCTGGATATAACTGGTATCAAAGCTCTTGCTGTTGTTTTTAAGCAATTTGAATTTGATCCTGATGTAAGAATGATTGTAACCGGTCATACGGATACTTCAGGAACACCGGAATTTAATTTTACCCTTTCAGATGAAAGAGCACAAAATGTTCTTTATTTGTTAATCGGAAAAAGAGAAGAATGGGCTGAGTTATCATACAACAGACATAAGGTTGAAGATTATCAGCAGATAATGAAATACTTTGAACCAAAACTAAATTGTGGGTGTAACCCCGGTGAAATTAATGATAAATATAATGACGCTACAAAAAAAGCCACACAAAACTTTTTTAATAAGATTGATCCAGTAAATGCCGATAAAAACTTTAAGATAGTAAATAATGATTCTAAACATAGATGGACTAAGGAAATTTGGGAAAATGTTTATGATCTTTACTCAAAAGAAATAGCTGAAGTGCTTGAAATATCAATTGCAGATTTGAATGGAAGAAGAGAATCTGATGTTAAATTTATTGATGATAAAAAAACATTTGTCGGCTGTGGTGAGTCATTTCCGATTGAGTCAAAAAATAAAGACAATTACAAATCACAGCGTAACAGAAGAGTAGAAATACTTTTCTTTGATAAAGATGAAATTCCTGAAATGAATTGTCCGGCAGTAAAGACCCGCACACATAAAGAAGAAGAATGTCCTCTTTGGCAGAAATTTTACTTTAAACAATTATACATTGATCCTGCTGATTTAAAGTCTGTTGTTTATTATATCAGGTTAGTCTATTACGACAAGATTCAAAAAAAACAATTACCGGTACCCGATGGTTTGACTATTAAGGCTTATGAAGATAATAAGAAAGAAATCCCCAGCGAGACAATCTATAAAGATGACACTTTTTTTGTTAAAGTTAAGTTTGGAAAAAGTATAAAAAAAGCAGAAAGAAAAGAATTCTATTTTGAATTTGAAACAACGAATAAATGGATTTACACTGAAGATGATAAAACCGATCCTGTTATTGTTGAGAAAACACCTGATGAAATCAAGAAGATAAGTTTTACTGAACGGCAAAAATATTATGATCTGCCTGCAAAGTGGTCATCAAGAAATTACTGGACACGTTATGATGGAGATATAAATAAAGGTGAAAGATTTGAGAAAGTATTTAAAGATGAGCTTGAGTTAAAACCATTTGGTAATAAGGTTACTAATAAAGAAAAGCCGCTTACGTTTTCATTGGATGATATAGTTTTAGCAGATTCTTCTAAAAGTCAGATTCTATCAGATAAAAAACCGGATGGTTCTGTTCTTGCTTTGGATGATAATTCCCGCTATGCCTTGTTCTGTATTGATTACGAAACTATGGAAAATGTTGATGGAAAGGACAAGAACTTGCGGAGATTGAAAATCTATAATCCCGAACCTGATCAGCCAGTATTTACAAATTGTAAGTTTAAGTATAACCTTATTACCGATGTACCTATATTTACAAGAGCGATATATTTTTGTAATAACTTTTATGATGTAGGGCCTAAAAGATCCGGAGAAGGCGACACATCTTTTGATTATGAAAAAAATCATGTTATTGGTGCAAGGTTAGCTCTAAAGGACGATGCATCTTTGCATAAATCTAAAAGTGTAATTGCAACGGATGCCTCAGACAGGACTAAAGCCTACGCATTAAATGGCTGCGGTAATTACGAAATGCATTATTTCCATGATTGCGCTGAGCTGGATAATAAGCCGCTCAATTATTTAATAATTTATTGGAACTGTCGGTTTAAATTTGATCAGGGAGGTACTGCCGCTGATGTTACAAACCATCGTAAAGAAGGTATGAAAAATGCCATGGATCGAATGAATAAAAATTATCTTGTTGAAAAACAATCCGGATCAGAAGATATGTTAATCCGCTTGTTTTTTTATATGGAAGCTAAAAACGATACAAATGGCGGTAGTCATAAATGCATTGTTAGTGTTACAGACAATACAAATGGTGCCTGGATGAGAACCGGTGATGCTAAATTCCGAAGCCGGGACTATCAGGCTGATCCAACATATTTTGGTACACCTGATCCAAATAATTCTTTGAAAGATGTTGATGGAAACACCTATGCAGTTCTGACAAATCACCATGAGATGGGTCATGCTACAGGAAACTGGGATTCTTATCTTTATAATTTTGAATCAGGCGGTAATACCTGGACCGGATTACCACGATATGACCAGCCATTTACCGCTGTCGGAGGTCCATACAGGTTTGATGAATTAGCCAGGATGTATCATAACCGTACCCCTCGAATCAGAAATTATTGGAAATATATACTGTGGCTTAATGATGAATCTGGTTCCGGCAAAAACTTAAACGAATTTCTAAAAGACACAAAATTTAAAATTACTTTTCAGGGTTCTAAGCATAAACATAATTTTTTTCTTGATGATAAATATCGAAATGTTGAGATCGCTGCTTATTCTTTAGTTGATCATACAATTTCTGCTAATCATAAAGTGGATTTATTAATATATAAACTTGGCGATGATGAATTTTCAATTATAGCAAAAGAAGGTCAGACATTTAATGGTATTCTTGTCATTCGAATACGGCTTGCATTAAAATTTATCAATTCAAGTACTGAAAATTGGAGTTTTGCATCTCAACGCAGCTGGGCACAAAGATTGAATAATGATATTAGTGTTATGCTTAATAATAAGTTTAGAGCAGCAACATCGAACAATAACGACATTAAAAATTTATTTGTTGTCTTTACTCCAAGTTATCAGGTTTATACAGGTACAGCTCCAGCCAATTCTCAGTATGATATTGAAGTAACTTTTAGAGTTGGAAATAATTTTACTACATCAGGCAAAAGAATACAAGTTGATTGGGATACTGATAAAGAAAAGATCATCAGATATCTATTTGGAAAAGAAACCGGAAATGGAAACCTGATAAAAACAGATTTTAATACTATAATTAATTGGGTTTGCAGCCCCGGAGTAGGCAATGCTACTTATACTATGTTTGATTTATAATCTTTTTATAGCTAACAATATGTACACACAGTATTATTCAAATTCGCGCCACGATTCTTTCATTAACTCAATTCCAAAAGTTAATGGTAAAATTCTTCGTGAAATTGAAATCAGTGATAAGAGCGTATCTAATCTTGAAATCAGAGTAATCTTAACTGATGGCAAAGATTATTTTCTTGATACCATATCGGAAATTATCTGTTTTAACTTAGAAGGTAAGATTAAATGGAGACGATCTAAATGGTACGGCTCTCAGGTTGTACTGAATAATAAACTGCTCTTCTATCAGTCAGAAGCTCGTAAAGATGATATGGAGGCAGTTGATTATCAAAACAATGTAGTGATAAGTAAATATCCTATAAGCGGTGTAATTGATGAATCACAAATAATCTTATTCCAACCCGATACAAATGGTTTAATAGCTCAGATTTATTATTCAGACATAGTTGATACTTCGGTACCTGAATATTTAATCTTTCAGGCAATTAGAAAAAGTTTAGGTTTTATCTGGCATAAAAGATATTATAATCAAATATGTCCGTCATTACCGTTAGTTAATTATGAAAAAGGTTTTGTTCTGACCTTTTCACCAACTCAAGGACAGATATTTATTTTAGGAAAAAAATCAGATGAAGCTGACCCAAATTACAGCTTTGATTTACCAAAGGAATATAATTCAGTATTTGCAAGCAGTTCCAAAGAAGGTGATATATACTTAGCTTATACTTCAAAGCATTTTGTTAATCTAAAGTGTTTGAGTCTTGACGGAAAAGAAAAGTATTCTGTTGAAGCTGCAGATGATTTTGTTGATGCAAGACCCGTCTTGTGTCCGCCAGTCTTAACACAGGATGGATTTATATTTATTCTTACTAACAACAAAGTGTTTTGTATTAAAGACAAGAAACTTATCTGGTCTAAATTTATAAGAGATATAAGCTTTGCAACGGCATTTGCTGATAACTCTGTTATTATTGCTGCAGCAAATAAGTTGATAAGACTTGATGCAAAAGGAAATGAATTGTTGAACTATGAAGCTGAGGGAAAGATTTCTGCACCGCCTGTTTTAGATGATCAGGGAAGACTGATGTTCTCTACAAAAACAACTGTTTATCTAATGGAATAAAAATGCCAGACCACAAAGGAAATACAGGTAAAATAAATAAAATTGAGCTCAAGTCATCAATTGATCGCGTTGTTTGGACATCTGGTGTTGGATGCAATGGCGCTGAAGTAGGACTTGAGATAAATACACATTTTGTTGGAAACGGTTCAGAAGTTAAAATAGAAATATCTGATGCTTCAGGTAAAGTGTTTGATACAATTAAAACTAAAATTGCAGGCGATCATTTATTAACCAAAGTCAAAGTTCCTGACAAAGCTAAAGATGAGTTGTATGCTGAAGTAAAACTATCAAAACACGGATTGAGCAAAAAATCCAATTGCATGTATGTTTATCTGCCGCCGCAAATAAAAAATTTAAAATGGGATAAGCAGGAAGCTAAAAGAGGTGATGTATTAAAGATATCGGCAGATGTAACAAATACTTATGAAGGCGCCGAAGCAAAGGTCTTGATTTTTGAACACGATGACGATGGAGCGCACGATTTAATAGCAACATTGAAAACAACTGTAAAGAATCAGAAGATAGAAATTGATTGGGAGTTTCAATATCAGGACAAAACTAAAAATATACCAAGCGATAACGAGACAGAAAGAGGATATAAAAATCCGGAGTATTTTTTCAGAGTTGATATAGGCGGTGTATTTGCTGATTCAGAATTATTGAAGTTTAAGGATTGGATTGAAATTAAGCTAGAAGACCAGGAAGGAAATCCAATGAAAGATATTTCATATAAGATAAATTTTTCTGATGGAAAAAATAAAGAAGGAAAATTGGATTCAAATGGATATGCAAAGGTTGAGAATGTTTCTCCAGGTAAATACACAATTGAGTTTGAAGATGTTAAGGGCGTAGGCATATCAAAATAAGAATTGCCATTAATTAGTTTCTAAATAAACAAGTTATAATATGAATGATGGAACAAGTTCGGGTTCATCCGGTTCTTTAATTGCTTTTAGATTAACTTATGAGAAACGGAAAATTATCGTGGCTCAAGGGCTTGATTTTCGTGATGATGACTTAAGAGCAAGAACAGCCAGAGACAGCAGATATACTGAAGTGCCGTTGGAAGATTTTTTGAAAAATAACTTTACTTCAAATTTTACAGCTTTAGATTCTACTCACTTTGAATATATCAGCGATGATCAACAGGTACATTTTTTTATTGAAATTGTAAGAAGTAAAGATGATTTTTACAAAGCGTTAGAAACTCCTGGTATCCATGTTATTTATGCCGGGCACTCGCGTTACGGCAGAGGAACCTGCTTTGATCCTGATGTTTCTTCTGATAATTATGTTGAAGGCGATAGATGGGAACAAGGCGATAGTAATCGTAATGGAATTTTTCGTCTTGCATTTCCATTTGTTGGGATTCCTTTTTCTGACATTATGCACCATAAGTATAAATTTGCTCCTGTTGCAGTAGAGCAGAGAGCTCCATCAATTAACGATAGACATCCAGAAGCAAAACTTGATTTAAGAAGAATTACTTTGCCTGATTCGTTAAAGAATTATGTGTTGGATGCATTTAAATCTCCTTCAAACCGCTACTGGGGTTTTATCAGAAACGAAAAGCATATTTTGCTTCATGCAGGCTGGGAGAATACTTCTAGTAATCCTTATGACATTGGTGAAGTAGATTTAAAATGCAAAGTCTTCTGTCATTTCGGATGCAGTTCAAAACTCCATTATTGGAAAATTATAAGAAAGAATCCTTATAAAAACTGGGCAAGAGATATTCCGCCTACCGATCGGTTTGCTTATTTTTCTGATAGACCGGGTGATTATAGAGGATGGTGTTACTGGTTGTTTTATATATTGAGTTATTCAGAAGTAAATGCTTATCAATCATGGTGGAACAGCCTTGAGTATGCTAAAAGAGCGACAAATAATTTTCTTAGAAGTAAAAGAGCAAAGTTTCAACTTTACTAAAAACTTTGAGTACACAAGAATGAACATGATTTATATTTTCTGTATTCTCTCTGTCTTCTTATTATCAAGCTGTAATGATTCATCAACAAATGAGGAACAAAAAATGGAAAACAAAAATATCTCATCGCTGCTTAAGGAGATTAAATTAACAGATAATAAAAAGATGGACTCACTGAGTAAGGATATATCAGAAGAATCAAGGAAAGATGCAGTTGAATTAGTAAAAATATTACACTCAGGTAAGGAAGAAGAAGCACAAAAAGCTGCTATGGTATTATTGTCTATAGGCGACTTAGCATTTAACCCTCTTCTGGAATCACTTGATACAAAAAATGCAGACAATTTTGTTTGGGAGGCAGATGTTCTGATATCTGTTTATTTAAATAACAGAAATAAAATAACCTCTGTCCTTAATTCTATGCTTCTTGATAAAAGAAAATTGAATGATTCTGAGCCTCAAGCTCTTATGGAAGAACAACCAGTTCCACGCCGCATCTGTGATGAAGGGTATCTTATGCTGCGCCGGCTAACTGCATTTAAAGAAACTGAAGAAGACTTAATGATAAATGAAAAAATATTTTTGAATATGACTGATGATCAAAAAGATAAAGAAATTGAAAGAATTAAATCTTCCAAAGAATGGATCTCTCTTATTGAACATTTATCTGATGAAGGCATAGATTAAAATGGATATCCCAGAATATTATAAAAAGTTTCAAAATCAGCCTCCTAAAAAAGAGGAAGAGGCTAAGATTCCGGAGAAATCTGAAACTCCTCTTATTGAAAAGCCTCAACAAAAAACTGAACCTCAAAAACAGACTCAGCAGCCACAACAACCTTCTGTAAAAGATAAAACAATTCCATATCAAGGCAACGGTTTTACTTTAGCACAGCTGGAAGATTGGAAAGATAAAACAATTTATACTTTGGAAGGTCCGGTTACAGATGGTATTAAACATAATGTTATTGTTACTGTTGATACAGAACCCGCAACAGAAAATCTTATTGAGTATTCTCAAATGCAGATACAAACATTGGAGAGTGAATTAAAGTCCTGTATGCTTCTCAAACAAGGTGCAACTAAATTAACTAATGGCAGCGATGCCTATGAAGCAATTTTCAGCTGGTATCCTACTGATGATTTAAAAATTTTTCAACACCAGATTTTTGTAATGGGTAATAAAACTGCATATAAGCTTACAGCAACTTTTACAAAACAAACCAGACAAACAATTGGACCAGCAGTATTAAGAATGATGTTGAGTTTTAATTCTGATAAAAAATAGTTGTAATTGTAGTACTGACATTTAATTATTATGAGCTCGGAACAGCCATTAAAAAAAGATGTGACTGATAAAACCATTGTAAGATTAACTATTGAAAAAGGAGAATCTCAGAAAAAAGAATATTTCTTTAAGGAAACCTTTCGTGTTGGTCGGACAGATAACTGTGCAGTAAAAATAGATGACGGTTTGGTCAGTCGTGATCATCTGGAAATTTCTTTTAAAGGAGGTAAATGGCTTATTGCTGATCTTTTCAGTAGTAACGGGACATATCTCGATGGGAAAAAGATAGATCACCTTATTTTAACTGAGCCAATAAAACTCGAATTAGGTAAAAACGGTCCGGTTATAAACCTGGAGTTGATTAAAGACGTTACAGATACGACCGCTGATGCTTCTGATTCTGAAAAGTCTTTACAAAATTATATCCAGCGCTATTTTGAACAAGAAGGTAACAATCAGCCTGTCGGCGATCATACCAGAATGATTCAGCAGGCGTTCAAAGTTGTACAGAAAAAACAATCAAAAAAATACTGGCTGATTATTGCCGTTGTTGCTTTTGTTGGAATACTTGCAACCGCTTATGCTATTTATCAGCATATAAAAGCTAATGAGCAAAAAGAACTGGCTGAATCGATATTTTATCAAATGAAAGGAATTGATATTCAGCTTTCAAAACTATCCTCAGTAATTGAAAATACAGGCAATACTGAAGTTGAACAGACTATTGAGAAGATGCGTGGCGATTATAACAGGATGGAAAAAATATATGATAAGTATGTTGGCGAGCTCGATGTTTATAATCTCAGCGAAGAAGACAGGTTAATACTTAAAATGGCAAGATTATTCGGTGAATGCGAAATTAATATGCCGGATAATTTTGTTGGAGAAGTTAAAACTTTCATCAATAAATGGAAATCTTCTCCAAGATTAAAATTGGCAATTACACGTGCACAGGAAAATAATTATATAAGACCGATAATTGAAGCATTTTTACAACAAGGTTTACCACCACAGTTCTTCTACCTTGCGTTGCAGGAAAGTGATTTTAAATTTGATATTGTCGGACCAATTACACGATATGGATACGCAAAAGGAATGTGGCAGTTTATTCCAATGACTGCCAGACAATATGGACTTGAAACGGGACCTCTGGTTGAGTTAAACCAATATGATCCTTTGGATGATAGGTTTAACGTACCAAAAGCCACAAGTGCTGCAGCCAAGTATATAAAATTTATTTATCAGACTGAAGCTCAGGCTTCAGGTTTACTTGTTATTGGTTCATACAATTGGGGTGAAAATAATTTCAGAAGGCTTGTTAATGAATTACCCGAAGATCCTAAACAAAGAAATTTTTGGAATTTACTTGTGAAATATCGGGAAAGAATTCCTGACGAAACATATAACTATGTTTTCTATATTTTTTCTGCTGCGGTGATTGGTGAAAATCCAAGATTATTCGGATTTGATTTTGACAATCCGTTATTAAGTAGTTTACAGCAACTCAATTAACTCTTTAAGGTTGAATCTATTGAAAGAAAAAAAACAACTTAGTATTAAATATTTCGGAGCTTCCGATATTGGTCTTGTAAGAACTGAAAATCAGGACAGCTTTGGAAAATTTCCAAAAGATGATCTGAATATGTATCAGCCTAAAGGCATTTTGTTTATGGTTGCTGATGGAATGGGTGGTCATAGCGGTGGTAAAGAGGCAAGCCAGACAGCAGTTGATGTTGTAGGAAGCGAATATTTTTCGTTTGATTCTGAAGTAATTTCAAGTGCGCTGTTGTATGCATTTAAAAAAGCAAACTATAAAATCAATCAAACATCTCAGGAGGCTCTTCAATTTCGAAAAAAAGGTACTACCTGTTCAGCTCTTGTAATAGAAAATGATAAAGCACATATTGCCCACGTTGGCGATAGTAAAATTTATAAGATATCCGATGGTAGTATAATTCAGTTTACAAACGATCATACCGAAGTTGGGGAAATGGTGCGTAAAAAAATCATTACAGAAGAAGAAGCAAAAAATCATCCGTCAAAATCTGTACTGATCAGAGCAATGGGTATAGAAGCTGATATTGAAGTTGATTTGATAGAAAATATTTTAATTAGCGGAGGCGACAGTTTTGTTTTGTGCTCCGATGGTCTCGGAAAGGTTCTTCCTGAAGAGATTAAAAAAATTGTATCGGATAATACTGAAGAAGAAGCGTGTAAGAAATTAATTGCACTTGCAAACGAACGGGGCGGCAATGATAATGTTACAGTTGAGGTAATAAAAATTGTTGATGAAAGCTCCGGTGATAATCTGGTTAAGCAGCCTCCTGTAGTTAAAAAGAAAAAATCCTGGTTACCGATTACTGTTTTACTTTCACTGATAATTTTAATCGCAGTTTTTATTTTGATTTATCAGAAAGAAATATTTAATATTTTTTCTCAAAAAAATTCTGTTGTAGTGGATAGCACTATAACAAAAAATGATATTGTAGCTCAGGATAATTCTGATACACTGTTATCTGAAGCGGATAATCTTTTATCCAGAGGAAAACCTGATAGTGCGATGATTCTTTATAATTTTATACTCAATCAAAATCCGCTTCATATTGGTGCGTTAAATGGCAGAGAACATGTAATTCAGAAATATATTCAAACTGGTAATGAGCTGTTAGCAGTTAACAAAAAAGATGAAGCTCTGTTAAACTATAAAAAAGCTTTTACATTTGATCCAAATGACAAGGAATTAAATAATAAGATAATGGTGATTGAAAAATCTGATAATAAGAACTTAGTTAAAGATATTAAAGAACCGAAGGTAAAAAAAGACGAACAGAAAAATGTGCCTGAAAATCAGATAGTAACTAAAGATACTGACGAAAAAGAAGCAATTTTTTCAAACTTTAATTTAAATGATTGGGAAAAGTCCGGTTTATCTGCAAGTGATTTTAAAGATAAGTCGAATGTTCTGGAATTTTTAAAAACGAATAAGACAAAAAAAATCTTTTTTAAGCAAGAAATGGAAGACATTGACCTGAATGTGGATATTCGTTTTGATGATAATTCTAACGAAGATGCGGGTATAATTGTAGGATACAATAAAGATGTTAATAACGGAAACGAAAATTATTATTTATTTTTATTAAATAACTCAAGGAATTATTCTTTAATTAAGGTAAAAAACGGAAAAGAAGAAAATATTGTAACTGGTAAGCAAATTTTTGATAATGGTAAAAAAATATTTAAGATAAAATTTAAATGTCTTGGTCCATGGATTATGTTATATAATGATAATAAACTTTTTGAATCGTATCTTAGTAATAATTTTATAAAAGGTAAATTTGGTTTTTTTGCTGATTCAAATGTTCAGGTTGAATTTAGTAATTTAGTAATAAATTCAGCATTCGAGAAAAAATAAATATAGTATTATACTTTCGGTATTGTAAATGGATTCATTAATTGGTAAAACCATAGATAGCTATCGCATCCTTGAAGTGATAGGAAGAGGAGGTATGGGCGTAGTATTCAAAGCGCTTGATACTAATCTTGAAAAAGTTGTTGCTTTGAAAATGATTGATCCTTTTCTAGCAAGGGATGAGAATTTCGTAAGAAGATTCAAGACAGAAGCAAAAGCGTTAGCAAAACTTGAAAATCCAAACATCGTTGGTGTTTATGCACTTAGAGAAACAGATGCCGGTTTCTTTATGGTAATGGAATATGTTGAATCAATACCATTATCACAATACCTTCAGGAAAATGGTCCGTTCAATATTTCTGATGCAATATCAATAACAAAGCAGCTTCTTAATGCAATAGGTCATGCACACAAAGTCGGTGTAATACATCGCGATATTAAACCAAGCAATATTCTTTTATCCGGTAAAAGTAAAGTAAAAGTAACAGATTTCGGTCTGGCAAAAGTAGTTGAACAAAAAGGACCTGCAAGCACTGTAACACAAGCAAGAGCAGGAACTTTATATTATATGTCGCCCGAACAGGTTAAAGGATTAAAAAATGTTGATCTGCGCAGTGACTTATATTCTTTAGGAATGACTGTTTATGAAATGATTGCCGGACGGGTTCCGTTTGATAAAACAGATTCTGATTTTACCATTCAAAAGATTATTGTTGACGGAGAAATCCCATCACCTGTAAAATTTAACTCTGATATTCCTAAAAAATTCACAAAAATAATTTCCAAGTCAATCAACAAGGAACCTGAAAAGCGCTATCAGACAGCAGATGAAATGCTGGATGATATATTAAATTTTGAAAAAGAATATCAGCCTGAAAAAAGTAAAGGCAAAGCACAGGATGTTACCGTTATTGATCGTGTGGTAAAAGAATCTCCTGTTAAACAAAGCAGTAAATTTGATTTTAAAAAACCAATAATTTTATTTCCAGTAATAGCAGTTTTAGTGTTATTAGCTGCTTCGTTGTTTTTGTTTTTACCCGGAGGAGATTCATCAGATGAAACATTTTTATCAATTGCTACTAATCCATCTGATGCGGATGTATTATTGAATCAAAAATCAATCGGAACTTCGCCGATTAAAGATTTTAAATTAGAATCGGCGGGACAAATATCTTTAACCATAACTAAAAACGGTTTTACATCTGTTGATACTATTCTTACTGTTGAAGCGGGGAAGAAAAAAAATCTTTCATTTAATTTAAATCCGGTTGAGAAAGAAAAAATAAGTATTACTACCGATCCATCAGGAGCAAAATTATTTGTTGATGGAAATCCCCTAAACAATTCACCAGTTGAAAATTATTCAATTAGCTCCGGTAAACATAGGATAAGAATTGAAAAGGTCGGTTTTAATATAATTGATACAGCAATAAATGTTAATAAAGAAAGCTCAAAACAATTTAGTTTTATGCTTATAAAGGATCCTAATTTCAAAGGCTTTGGAATTCTTAAAATTGATAGTAATCCGGTTGGTGCTACAGTAATTCTGAATGGTCAAATAGTAGGAAATACTCCTTATCTTAATAATGAACAACCTGTTGCAGATTATCAATTAGTATTAAGACAAGATGGTTTTGCTGATTATACTGAGTCATTTAAAATTTTGTTAAACAAGACTAAAACTATAAGTAAAAGATTAACCGCCGCAACGGAAACATCATCCGGTCAGTTTGGAAGATTAAAAATAACTACAAAACCTTCAGAAGCTTCTGTTTATTTGGATGGAAAATTCGCAGGATCAACTCCGTTTAATAGCACCAAAACAGCTGCAGGTAAATATAATTTAGTAATAAAGAAAAAAGGTTTTGCTGATTATTCAGAAACGATTGAAGTTGAAGTTGATAAAACCACCACATTTTCAGCAGAATTAATTCCTTCTTCTGGTTCTTTGGTTAAGGTGGAAATCCTGGTTCGACCTTATGGAAGTATTTATATTAATGATGAACTAAAAGCACAGGATACTAACTCGCCTTATAATGCTGAATTGCCTGCTGGCAGGTACAGAATAAAATTAACTCATCCTACATTAGGTTCAACACCTAATATGACCATTAATGTAACAGGCAGTTCTCAAAAGCTTGTTTATGATTTAAGCAGAATAGCTAAGCTTACTTTAATTTCAAATCCGCCATATTGTGAAATATTTTTAAATGGAACTTCAACCGGAAAATATACTCCCGCTCAGCTTCAGTTGAAACCGGGTTCATATAAAATTGTTCTAAAAAAAGATGGTTTTGAAAATTCAAAAGAAGAGAAATATGAAGTTCCTTACAGCTTATATGGGGAACCAAATGACCGTGAAGACAGGAGGGAATTTGAATTAACTAAATCAAAATAAATTTGGTTCAAGAATCTGTCTATGAAATAAATTGATTAATTAAATAAAGATTTTAAAATAATATTTCCAAGGAGGCTCTAATGAAAAAAATAATTAACAGCATAACGTTGATTATAGCAATTATAATTATTGGTCCTATTCTGACATTTAATACTGATTCGGTTAAATTAAATGTTCTTCAGGCACAAACAAAAGATCAATGTACTGAACAGCTTGATAAGGCAGAAGAAGAATATCAGGCAGGGAAATGGACTGAAGCAATCGAATTAATTGATCAGTGTTTAAAGAAAGAAAATGTAGGTGAGCTTGAAAAAGGAAGAGCCTACAGAATTTTAGGTTTGGTTTATATTGCGATTCAATTAGAAAAAGAAGCAAACGATGCTGTAAAGAATCTTTTAATAATGGTTCCGAATTATAAAGTTGATCCTGTTAAAGATCCGCCATCGTTGCAAAAGATAATTGATAATATGGCTATGACACTGAATCCTAAAATTTCAAGCATCTCTCCGAATAATGTTGATCAGGGTGAAAAAGGTTTTAAATTAAAAGTTACTGGGTCAAACTTTGTAAATGGGTCTGTTGTAAAATTTAATGGAGTTTCTAAATCAACTACACATGTAAGTTCAACCGAACTAACTGCAGATGTTTTAACAAGTGATCTTGCAAAAACCGGTGAATATGATGTAACTGTTTACAGCCCTATAATGGGTGGTAAAACTTCTGAGGCAGAAAAATTTGTTGTTCAGAAAGCTTCTTCATTTCCCTGGACCTGGATAGCTGTAGGAGGAGGCGTTGTAGCAGCGGCAGTTGTAGCAGTTCTTACTTTGGGTAGTAAAAAAGATGAGACAACTCCACCTGCAACAATATTAGCTGATCCGCCTACCAGACCTACAAGTCCGTGATTAATATTAAATATTTAAGTAATTCATTAATAAAATAAATTGATTACAAATTTAACGAAGAGATTGAAAATGAAATATACAAGTAAACTTTTAATAATATTTTTGCTTTTTTCTTTACAAATATTTTCACAAGAGAAAAGCAGTTATCAGAATGATGGTAATGACGCATTGGTGCAATTTGTAGAAATACTTAAGCAGACTCTTGCCGATTACGAAATTGCTAAGCTAACAGATTCTTATAATAACTTAAATCAACTAGAAGGTTTAGATTTTATATACTCACTTAATAATAAAACATTAAATAAACCATTGGCTGATAAGAAATTTCTACAAACTGATGAAACATATCAATACTGGGATGGTGTCGCCTGGGCTAATAATAGCAAATATTTATATTCTTATGATAGCAGAGATAATAGAGTTCAATATACCTATCAAAACTGGAATGTTACTGTCTGGAATAATTCCAGCAGGTCTTCATATCTCTATGATTCAAAAGATAATCAGACTGAGCAAATTTATCAGAATTGGAATGGAAGCGGCTGGGATAATAATTCCAAATACATATATACCTACGATCCAAATAATAATATGTTAGAAAGTGTAAATCAATCCTGGGGTGGCTCTGCCTGGACAAATAGCAGCAGGAGTGTTTATACATATAACTCTTTTAATAAGATAACTCAAATTGTATATCAAATCTGGAGTGGTTCTGCCTGGACTAACAGCCAGCAAAATGTATATACTTACGATTCCAACAGAAATTTGACCGAGAATTTGTATCAGACCTGGAATGGTTCAGCCTGGGCTAACTATTACAAGTATTCAAATACTTATAATTCTAATAATAAAATGACAGAACAGATCAATGCAAATTGGTCTGGTTCTGCCTGGGTAAATAGCACCAGATACGCATATACCTATGACTCAAATAATAATCAAACAGAATACTTAAGGCAAGTCTGGGATACATCTGTATGGAAAAATACTGATAAAGTTACATACACTTTTAACGCGCATAATGATATAATTGGTTTGATTTCTCAGAGTTGGGTTAGTAATGCCTGGGTTAATTCTCTTAAATATACTGTAACCTATAGTTCAAGCTTTAAGATGACAGAAATATTAGTTCAATCCTGGGATGTTTCAACCTGGAAGGATTATCAGAAGAGCATATTAAATTATGACTCAAATGACAATAACACAGAATCAATATCTCAGGAATTTACAGGAGGTTCATGGGTAAATAAAAATAAAAGTATTTTTACATATACCGGCGGTCATTATCCTGCTACAATAACGCTTAATACAAGTTATACATTTGCTGATGCTACTCAAACATCAAGTTACAAAATGATTGGATTACCGGGTGCAAATAACTTTCCGATTACTGATATTTTGAGTGGTTCATCAGGGGCAAACGGAGATTGGCGTGCTTTCTGGGACCCGGGCACCGGTGCTTATACAGAATTTGACGGTAGTGCTACTTTTAATTTTACACCAGGTAAAGCTTTCTGGGTAATAAGCAAAAACACAATAAATATAAATCAGAATGTTAATACTGTTAGAGTTGGAGCTGATAATTCTTATTCTATTCCGCTTCATAGTGAATGGAACCTGATCTCAGATCCGTTTAATAAAAATATTTCCTGGCTTGCTATTCAGAATCTTAATGCTGTTACACAACCGATTCACTTTTTCCAGGATGGAAGTTATTCAAATCCTGATAAATTAGAACCTTATAAAGGGTATTACTTTTATAACAGTACGCATTTACCGGTACTTAAAATACCTTATACTTCTGCATCGATTTTACCTAAACAAAATGTGTTAAGCAATAATGATTTGGAGATTGATCTTATTACTAATTCACAGATAAAGGCATCGATAAGTATTGGAATATCTGATCAGGCTAACGAAGGTGTTGATATGATAGATATTTTTGCACCGCCTTCACAATTTTGTGATGTAAGTATAAATCTGGTTAACAATAAACTTGAGACTAACTATAAATACTTGCAAAAAGATTACAGACCAATTATTGATGAAGGACAGGAGTTTGAGTTTAATGTTAAAAACTTATCAGATCAATCAATAGATATGAATATAACAGGAATGGAAAATTTTGCTGATCTCGAAGTCTATCTGTGGGATAAAAGCCTATCCAAACTTTATGATCTGAAGACCTCTTCATCATTTAACATAAGAAAAAATGTTCCTTTAAAAAAATTCAGTGTATTGATCGGTTCAAATGAATACATATTACAAAAACAAACCGGAATGATACCAACTGAATTTAGTTTATCACAGAATTATCCAAATCCTTTTAATCCAAGTACGATGATTAGATTTGCATTACCAAAGCAAAGTAATGTTTCATTAAAAATATTTAATTTGCTTGGTCAATTGGTTACGGAAGTATTAAATAATAAGACTTTTGAAGCTGGTTATCACGAAATAGAATTTGACGGAAGACAATTAGCTTCGGGTGTTTATTTATATTCGATTGAAGCTAATACCGTCGGAGGAAAACAATATATTGCAACTAAAAAAATGCTGATGATGAAATAGTATCGAAAAAGATTATCACTTATCTTTAATAAACCCTGACAAGTTACTGTCAGGGTTTTTTATTTTAAAATTTTGGGAATTAATAAAGGTTACTTTATAAAACTCTGGTTTATAAATTAGTTGCTGAATATATGTTACTTTAAAAATTACTTTTTTATTTATATTCTGTTTCAGATTCAATTATTTATTTAAAAAACTTTTTTAGAAAAATTGTATTCACTAAGTATTAAAACAGATATGAACACCGTGCAGGCAAATAAAAACTGGCTAGTTCTTTATACTCATCCGCGTGCCGAGTTTAAAGTTGAGCGATCGTTAAAACAAAAAGGAATAGAAGTCTTTTTACCTGTAAAGAAAACAATTAAACAATGGAGCGATAGAAAGAAGATAATTACCTCTCCGCTGTTCTCAAGTTATGTTTTTATCTATGCAGATGAGAAAGAAAGATTACTTTCTTTAGAAGATAACTTAGTTGTAAGATGTTTATGTAATGGATCTAAGCCATGCGTTGTTCCGCACTGGCAAATTGAGAGCTTGAAAATGATGCTTCAGAAGAATGCAGAACCTAAAGTGTTTGAAGGTTTGGTGCGCGGTGATAAAATTCAAATTACAAATGGTCCATTAAAAGGTATAAGTGGAATAATAATAGATGCTGATAACAGAACTCAATTAGCCATATCTATCGAACTGATAAACAGAACTGTAATTGTTTACCTTTCAGATGAAACATCTTTTATAAAAGTTTGATTGATACTGAAGCTATTAGACCTTTAATGATAAATTTTATTTTTTTATTTAAACATTTAGCAAATAATATCAGAGATATCAAATGACAGAAAATAAATACAATACTTCAATGCTTAAAAACAATGCATTAGAAGATAAAGTAATTTTAATTACCGGTGGCGGTACCGGTTTGGGTAAAGCAATGTGTAGATACTTTTCAGAACTTGGTGCAAAAGTTATTATTTCAAGTCGTAAAATTGACGTCCTGAAAAAAACCGCTGAAGAAATATCGTCACAAACTAAAAATGAAGTTTTTCCGTTTGCTTGTGATGTTGTTGATTACAAACAAGTTGAAATGTTATTAAAATCTTCTTTAGAGAAATTTGGCAAAGTGGACGCATTGGTAAATAATGCTGCAGGAAATTTTATCAGTCCCACTGAGCGTTTATCAAACAGAGCATTTGATGTGATTGTAAATATTGTTCTTAAAGGAACTTATAATTGCACACTTGCTTTTGGAAAACACTGGATAGAAAGTAAACATAAAGCTGCTGTACTAAATATTGTAACAACTTATGCCTGGACAGGTTCGGCTTTTGTTGTTCCTTCAGCGGCGGCTAAAGCCGGCGTTTTAGCAATCACCCGGTCTCTTGCTGTAGAATGGGCTAAATATGGAATCCGTTTTAATGCTATTGCTCCGGGATTGTTTCCTACAAAGGGCGCGTGGGAAAGACTGCTGCCGGGCAATTTACAAGATCAATTCGACTTTAGTAAAAAAGTTCCTCTTCAACGTGTTGGTGATCATCAGGAACTTGCTAATCTGGCAGCGTATCTGATTTCGGACTTCTCTTCATTTATAAATGGTGAGGTAATTACAATTGATGGCGGAGAATGGTTGAACGGTGCCGGTCAGTTCAATTTGCTGCAAACAATTTCAAATGAGCAATGGGATGATATTGAAAAAAAGGTGCGGGGTGTTAAAGGAAGTTAAAAATATTTTTTATAAAAAAGATAAGATGAAAATTGTTTCAGTCTTTTTCTATAAAATTATATTTTAGGTAAACATAAATATTCCGATATTAAAAATAGACTTTAATATCTTCGTTATTCCTGATGAATATGAATACAACAAACAAAAGATACTTTTTATATATTGCTGCAATAGCCACATTGGGATTAATTATTGGCGGGATTCTGGTTATTAGGGAGCTTAGAGATTATCGTATAAAAGAAAGTAAAAAGGAAATTACTTCAGTTGCCAAAGCACGGATTAATTATCTTTATTTCTGGTATAATGATGAATTACATGATGCAGAAATCATAACATCAAATTCTGCATTATTGAAAAGAATTTCTAAATGGAACTCTGATAAATCATATAAAAATGAAGTCGCTGTTCTCAACTATTTTGATCAGATCAAAACAGAACATGACTACAGAAATATTTCTTTAATTAACAGTCAGGGTAAAGTATTACTTCCTGATACATACTTATTGCCTCAGGATACGGTTATTTGCAACTCTGTTCTCAAAGCCATTTATAATAATAACACAGTTTGTACAGATTTGTTTTACAGTCCGTCTGATGGTCAGAGTCACATCATATTTATTTCACCGATAAAAGGAACTGATCAATTAATTCTTTTTGAGTTTGAAGCTGATGAAGTAGTATTTGAGCCGATTACTGATTGGCCCACTCCAACTAAAACCGGAGAAATTTATTTATCGCAAATTGATAAGGATTCAATAACTGTGATAAATAATTTAAGGTTATTTGATACTACAGACTTAAGGTATAAATACTCAAGCAAGGATACTAACTTAGTTGCTGTAAAAGCCTCGTTAGGTGTTGTTGGTATTGTAGAAGGCATAGATTATCAAGGTAACAGAGTAATTGCTTACGTTGATAAAATAAAAGGGCCTGATTGGTTGTTTGTTGCTCAAATAGATGTTGATGAAATTTTAGGTGTATACAGGATTGAAGCTCTTCTGTTCGCTGTATTTTTTATTCTTTTAATCTCATTGATTTGGTTGGGTATTGCACTTTATTATAATAATCGGCAAAAAAGCTTATTCAAAAGTCTGTGGGAGTCTCAGGAAGAATTTAAAACTACTTTATATAGTATTGGTGATGCAGTTATAACAACTGATATAAAAGGTAAGATTAAGTATCTTAATAAAATTGCTGAAGAGTTAACCGGCTGGAAAGAATCAAAAGCAAGAGGTAAGTTTTTAACAGAGGTTTTTAATATTATCAATGAAGTAACCAGCCAAAAAGTTGAAAACCCGGTAACTAAAGTTCTGGAATCAGGTATGATTGTAGATTTATCAAATCATACAATACTGATATCTAAAGATGGAAAAAAAATTCCAATTGCAGATAGCGGAGCACCTATAAAGGATGAAAGCGGAAATGTTTTTGGCGTCGTTCTTGTGTTCAGAGATCAAAGTAAGGAAAGAGAAAGTCAAAAACTATTAATACAAAGTGAAGAAAGTTTTCGGGGAATTTTTAATGGTGTTCAGGAGGCAATTTTTTTGGAGGATGAGAAAGGGATCATTATTGATTTGAATGATAGTGCCGCTGAAATGTTTGGATATGAAAAAAAATTCTTTGTTGGTAAGAACTGGGAATTCTTAAGTGCACCTGGATTAAATGATAATTTAAAAATTACTCAGGCTGTTGCGCAGGCTTTTTCCGGCACTCCGCAGCATTTGGAATTTTGGGGTATAAGAAAAAATCAGGAAATCTTTATTAATGATGTAAATGTATATCCGGGAAAATATTTTGATAAAAAAATTGTTATTGTGCTGGTTCAGGATATAAGTGATAGAAAAAAATCAGAGAAGGAATTAAAGGAAAGAGAAAGAGCCTACTCCGCATTAATTAGTAATTTGCCGGGATTTGTTTACAGATGTGCAAATGATGCGGACTGGACTATTTATTTTATCAGCAATGGATGTCATTCGATAACTGGATATTACCCGGAGGAATTTCAGTTAAATAAAAAAATCAGTTTTAACGATATAATTCATCCTGATTATAGAGATGGAATACACGAAATGTGGAAACGGGTGATTGCTGAAAAAGGATTTTTTGAGAGTGAATATCCTATCATAACAAAAGATGGTAATACTAGATGGATATGGGAAAGAGGACAAGCTGTTTTTTCAGATGATAGTAAATTACTTTATCTGGAAGGTTTTATAACTGATATCACTGATAGAAAAGAAGCAGTTGAACAAATAGAAAAATCTGAGAAAAAACTGCGTTCAATTCTCCGGGCTATGCCTGATATCTTTTTTGTTTTAGATTATGAAGGAAGATATGTAGAGATCGCTCAGGCAAATGAAGAATTATTGATTCGCACTCCAGGTGAATTAACAGGCAAAACCTTACACGAAGTATTTCCAAAAGAAATGGCTGATAAATTTTTAAGTCTTGTTAGAACAGCTCTTGCAACTGGTAAGCCTACTAATTGGGATTATGAACTTAAAATAGATGGTAAACAATTCTGGTTTTACTCAACTACTGTTCCTTTTGAAAAAGATAATACCATGACTATTGTCAGAGATATAACCGATAGAAAAGAATCTGAAGAGAAGTTGAGAGTTAATGAACAAAGGATGTCAATTATTTCATCATTAACTACAGATTATCTTTTTGCAACCAGCATTGACGAAAGTGGAAATTCAAAACTTGATTGGATTGGTGGTGCATTTGAAAAACTTACAGGCTATACTATAGAAGAATATATTGCACGTGGTGGATGGAGAAGCACTATTTATCCGGAAGATATTCAGATTGATGATGACGCATATATTAAATTATTAAAGAATGAAGATGTGGTTAGTGAATTAAGGACTTTTCATAAAGACGGACAGATTGTATGGTCCAGAAGTTATGCGCATCCTTTATGGGATAAAGAAAATCAGAGATTAGCCGGTATTGTTGGTGCAGTTAAAGATATAACCGATGAAAGGAAAAATGATTTAATAAAAGATATACAGTATAATATTGCACAGGCTCTTGTCAGTAATAAATCAATACAGGAATTGTTTGAAACTGTAAGGAAAGAGCTTTCAACAATTATTAATGTAAAGAATTTTCTTATTGCTCTTTATGACGAAACTACAGGTATGTTAAGGTCTGGTATAGATGAAGATGAAATGGATGAAATTACTGAATGGAAAGCTGAAGGATCTATGACCGGCTATATTATTAAAATGGGTAAAGCACTTATACTTGGCAAAGCTGAAATTGAAGGATTGATAAAGAAAGGTGTCATACAGCAGGTTGGAACTATATCCGAACAATGGCTTGGCGTTCCGTTGAAAATTCAGAGGAAAAGTATAGGTGCTATTGTAGTTCAAAGTTATGATGATCCTAAAAGATATGATGATACAGCGCTTGAAATTTTAGAAATAGTAGCTATTCAGTTGAGCTTATATATTGAAAGAAAAAGATTTGTAGATCAAACAATAAAACTTTCAAAAGCAATCGAACAAAGTCATTCGAGTGTTATTATTACAGATCATGCCGGTAAGATTGAATATGTTAACTCAAAGTTTTCGGAAGTAACCGGCTATAGTTACAAAGAAGCTATTGGCAACAATCCGCGGATATTAAATTCCGGAATACACGATAAAAGCTTTTATGATTCACTCTGGAAAACAATTCTATCAGGTAAGGATTGGAAGGGAGAATTTCAGAATAAGAAAAAATCAGGTGAACTTTATTGGGAGGAAGCTCTCATTTCACCAATAATAAATGAGGAAAATGAAATAACTCATTTTATTGCTATTAAGGAAGATATCACTGCTAAAAAATTAATGTTTCAGGAAATTACTGAGTCTGAATCGAAATTCAGATCGATTTGGGAAAACTCTTTGGATGGAATGAGACTCCTTGATGAGAATGCAATTATAGCTGATATAAATGAAGCTTATTGCAAACTTGTTCAAAAGGATGCTGGGCAGCTTAGGAGTAAAATATATAATACTGTTTATGAAATAAGAGATTCATCTTCTGAAGCTATACAAAGATTTAAAGAGAGATTCTATAGTAGAACTGTTGATAAGAAAATGGAAGTTGAAACAAGTCTTTGGAATGGTAAAAAAATATGGCTGGAGCTTTCCAATTCATTTATCGAATTCCCAGGTAAAAAAACTCTTCTGCTGAGTATTTTCAGAGATGTGACTGATAAAAAGCAAATGATTAATGATCTTATTGAAGCCAGAGATAAAGCTGAAGAAATGAATAAAGTTAAATCTTTCTTTTTTGCAAATATGAGTCACGAATTAAGAACTCCGCTTGTAGGTATTCTTGGTTTTTCTGAAGTCCTAAAATCCGAATTAGATAGTTTCCCTGATCTAAGCAGAATGGCAGATTTAATTAATTCTTCCGGACAGAGGTTAAACGAAACATTAAACCAAATCTTAACTGTATCAAAACTCGAATCAGGAAAACTGGATGTAAAATTATCAGATATTGATATAATTCCGTTACTTCGCTCTTCATTTGATTTGTTCTCATCATTTGCAGATAAGAAAAAGCTCGACTATAAGTTCTATAGTGATAATCAGAAGATAATTTGCAAAGTTGATTCCATATTACTTAGAAACATTATTAACAATCTGATTAATAATGCAATTAAGTTTACTGAAAAAGGAAGTGTTTTTCTTAATGTAACTACAGTTAACAATAAAGTTTTCATTCAAGTTTCTGATACTGGTATTGGAATTCCGGAAAATCATCAGGCAGTGATCTGGGAAGAATTCAGACAATCAAGCGAAGGTATCAGCAGAAATTTTGAAGGAACAGGTTTGGGTTTAACAATAGCAAAAAGATACACTGAGTTGATGAATGGCAAAATTTCTTTAACCAGTAAAGTTGGTAAAGGCAGCACGTTTACAATTGAATTTCCGATAATTGATAAAGGCATCGAAACAGATCAGGTAGTTGATTATAAAACTGTTGAAGTTAAAGAAGACAATGAAGCAGATACTTCAGATTATAATATATTATTTGTTGAAGATGATGATCAGGCAATTGATTTGGTTACGATTATCTTAAAAAGATTGTATTCTTTGGATGTTATAAAAGACTCCGAAAAAGCTTTGGAGAAAGTAAAAGCTAAGAAATATAACGCAATCTTAATGGATATTAATTTAAGTAAAGGAATGGATGGAGTTCAGCTTACAAAATTAATAAGAGAATTACCTGACTATAAAAATACACCGATAATTGCAGTAACTGCATACGCTATGGAATCGGAAAAGAAAGAATTCTTGTCAAAAGGTTTTTCCCACTATTTAGCAAAGCCTTTCAGAAAAAAAGAATTGCTCGATTTACTTAGTGATATTTTTAAAAAAACCTAATTTTTATTTTCTAGGCATAGAACATAATTCCTATTGATTTCAAAGGGCCTTTTGCGAAAATTTTTAACAGACTTTCCCGTATATTTCACATAAAGATTTTCAAACTATTTTAAATCCAGATAAAAGCCTGATGAAAGAGCCAGAAGTTACATTTGAACTTGCAGAAGAGCACGGTTTAATTAAAGAAGAATGGGAAAAGATTTTAAAGATTCTTGGTCGAACGCCAACCTTTACCGAACTCGGAATTTTTTCTGTGATGTGGAGTGAACATTGCAGTTATAAAAATTCCATCGCTCAATTAAAAACTTTGCCACGCAGCGGCGGAAGATTACTTGTTGAAGCAGGTGAAGAGAATGCCGGACTTATTGATATCGGCGATGATCTTGCGGTTGCGTTTAAAATTGAAAGTCATAATCATCCATCAGCAGTTGAGCCGTATCAAGGTGCTGCTACCGGTGTTGGCGGAATTATGCGCGATATTTTTACAATGGGTGCCCGCCCGATTGCTTCATTAAATTCACTTCGTTTTGGTTCTTTAAAAGATGCACGGACAAGGTTTTTGTTTGATGGTGTTGTTCGCGGCATCGGTGATTACGGAAATAGTTTTGGCGTTCCAACAGTTGCCGGTGACGTTTATTTTGATGAATCATATCAGGGTAATCCGCTTGTTAATGCAATGGCAGTTGGAATTGTAAACAAAAAACATGTTGCCTCTGCAGTTGCAAAAGGAGTTAGTAATCCAGTAATGATTGTCGGATCATCAACCGGCAGAGATGGAATACACGGTGCAACTTTTGCATCTGAAGAAATTTCTGAAAAGTCTGAGGCTAAACGACCTTCTGTTCAGGTGGGAGATCCGTTTACAGAGAAACTTCTGCTTGAAGCTACTTTGGAAATTATTAAAAATGATTGGCTGATCGGAATTCAGGATATGGGTGCAGCGGGAATTTCTTGCTCAACAAGTGAAATGAGTGCAAAAGGAAATTCCGGAATGAAAATTAATCTTGATAAAGTTCCTTTACGCGAAAGCGGAATGACTGCTTATGAAATAATGCTTAGTGAAAGCCAGGAAAGAATGTTGTGTTGTGTTAAAAAAGGTTATGAAGATCGTGTTAAAGGAGTTTTTGAAAAATGGGATTTACACTGCGAAATAATCGGTGTAGTTACTGATGATGGCTTGCTTCACATCGATTATGAAGGTGAACGAAAAGCAACAATGCCTGCTTTTGAATTAGTGCTTGGCGGCGGTGCTCCGGTTTATATCCGTGAACAAAAAGAACCCGAGTATTTAAAAGAAACCAGAAAATTTGATCAGAATACTTTACCCGAGCCAAAAGATCTTAAAGAGACATTTTTAAAAGTTTTTTCATCACCAAATATTGTTTCGAAGCAATGGGTTTATCAGCAATATGATTCGATGGTGAGAACAAATACAATTGTTGGTCCCGGTTGCGATGCAGCAGTTATTTTAATCAAAGGAACAAACAAAGCACTTGCGATGAAAACTGATTGCAATTCGCGATATGTTTATTTAAATCCAAAAGAGGGAACTAGGATTGCTGTTGCGGAATCAGCAAGAAATGTAGTTTGCTCAGGCGGCATTCCGCTTGGTGTAACAAATTGTTTGAACTTTGGTAATCCATACAAACCCGAAGTTTACTGGCAGTTTGCGCAAGCAATTGCTGGAATGGGAGAAGCATGCAGAAAATTTGATACTCCTGTTACCGGAGGCAATGTTAGTTTTTACAATGAATCACCGGAAGCTGCTGTTTATCCGACACCTACAATCGGAATGGTTGGATTAGTTGAAGATCTTAAACATATAACTACATCTTACTTTAAAGATGAAGGCGATGTAATTTATTTACTTGGCGAAGATAAAGAAGAACTTGGCGGAAGTGAATATTTAAAAGTTATTTATAATAAAGCTGCCGGTGATTCACCGACAATCAATCTTGATGAAGAAAAGAAATTGCAGGATGCGTTGCTGAATCTTATCAGAAAAGGATTTATAAAATCAGCACACGATATTTCAGAAGGCGGGATTATTTCTGCATTAGCTGAATGTTGTATCATCAATCAGGAAAAACAGCTTGGCTGTGAAGTTGAAATACCAATTAAATCAAGAAAAGATTTTTCACTTTTTTCAGAATCGCAATCAAGAATAATTGTTTCTGTTTCAAAGGACAAAGTAACAGAGTTTGAGAATGAACTTCAAATTGCAAAGCTGAAATTTCAGAAACTGGGTTTTGTTAATGGTTCTTTATTAAAAGTAAAAAATATTTTTGATATTACAATCAAAGAAATTTCCGATATTTATTACAATACAATTCCGGCTATAATGTCTGGTGATGAATAAGTTAAAAGAAAAATACAAAAGCTCAATTTTTTTCAAATACTTCCGAAAGCTTAGATATCTGTATCATCGCCGTCCTCACTGGCAAAAGACATATAAATTCATTAAACATTATTTCGGCGGCTTGTATGATAGAATAGATCGTCATAATGTTTTTTTACTTTCGGGCGGACTGGCATTTTCTCTTTTCACATGTATTATTCCTTTAGTATTGATAATGTTCTGGGTGCTTGGAAATTTTTTAAGTTCAGAAGAAATGGAATTACAAATTATAACTTTGATAAACACTGTGATACCTTATGGTGAATATGCAGAATTTGTTAAAGATATTATTTTTACAAGAGTGGAAGAAGTAATTGAATTAAAAAATATTGCCGGTATTGTTGGTTTCAGCGGATTATTTTTTGCAGCAAGCGGATTTTTCAGCAGTATGCGCACTGTATTAAACAAGATTAATGGTACCGAAATAGATATCAACTATTTTCTTGGTAAACTCAGAGATTTTTTAGTTATACTTGTTGCAATATTATTATTCTTCGCTTCAATACTTGCTCTGCCGTTATTAGAACTATTTAAATCAATTGCCAAATCATCAGATTATTTACAGATATTTAACCTCGCTATCTTCCAACAGCTTTTTACAATTCTGGTTTCGATATTTATAATGTTTTTACTGATGTATTTGTTTTATAGCTTTATTCCAACTACTAAAATCAAACATCGTTCAGCTATGGTTGGAGCATTATGGTCGTCATTATTGTGGGTTGGAATGAAGGTTCTTTTCGGATATTATCTAGCAAACTTTCAAACCTGGGGAAAGATATACGGAACCTATGCTTTATTAATTGTAATTGCTTTCTGGATTTATTATACTGCCGCTGTGTTTATAATCGGAGCAGAGATTGCTAAACTTTTTGATGAAAGATTGAAAGAATCAATTGCACAAAAAAAAGCATCTGCTCAAAACATTCCCCCGATTGAGTAATTATGTTTATGGTTACCAAAGATCAAAAACCAAAAGAAACTTTGCGGGATATTCCTCTTTTCTCAGAATTGAGTATTGAGCAGCTAAGAAAGATTTCTGTATTCAGCAAAGTAAAAAAGTTTTCAAAGAATGAAATTATTTTTAATGAAGATGATACATATCTCGGTTTTTATATTCTGTTAAAAGGTACAGTAAAAGTTTTTAAAGTTTCATCAAGAGGTAAAGAATCAGTTGTCCATATAATTAAACCGCTGAATACATTTGCGGATATTCCATTATTTGAAGGCGGCAACTATCCTGTAAGCGCAGTATCACTTGATGAAACTGTAGCGTTGTTAATTTCAAAAGATAGTTTTCTGGAATTAATTAAAACTGAACCTGAAATATCTTTAAAAATGCTGGCGGGTTTTGCAAAAAGATTAAAATCGCTGATAAACCAGCTTGAAGATGTTTCCTCTAAAGAAGTTCCGGGACGACTTGCAAAATATATACTTGGTGAAATTAAATCAGCAGGTACATATAATTTACCGGAACCATTTGTTAAACTGACAATTCCTAAATCAACTATTGCTGCTTATCTTGGTACTATTACTGAAACACTCTCTCGAGCATTCAAAAAATTACAGAATGAAGAAATAATCAGGGTTAGTGGAAAAACTGTTTTTGTAACTGACTTAGTGAGATTAGAAGAGCTGGCAAAATAAATAATCCTATCTATCTGAAAGACTTTCTAGATAAATAATGAATTTATTTTGCTGTTGTCTTTTTTACGTTCTATTGTCAGAGTTTCATTTAATGAATGAATTATTATTGGAAAAGCAATTGTAGCATCGCAATAACATTGGATAAAATTATCAATATTTTCTTCTTTACCCCAGGAAATTGCTTCTTCAAATGTGCATCCTGATAATCCGCCCCATTGAGGTGAATCGGTTGTAATTTGCACAGCATATTTATGAGGATAATAAGTTTCGTCAACACCATCTCTTTCTGCGAAATTATTTCTTTCAGGAATTTTTCTGTCTTCATACATTAAATCTGCTGTTACAGAAAATAATTGAATAAAATCTTTTGGAACTCCTCCACCCAAATAGATTACTCCGGTTTGTTTTACTCCTTCTGCTAAAGACATAAATTCAATGTAATCTTTTACATTATCTATCAGAAGTTTAAACCCCTTACTATAAGCTATAAGGGAAGCATCGCCGTAAGGACTATCAACAATTGCAGGGCAATAAACCGGAACTTTATTTTTTGCTGCAGCAGTAATGATACTATTTATATTGTGCTTTTGTAACCAACAACCGAATTCATATAAAAACTCTCTGGAAGAATAAGAATAGTCAGCTTGTAATGTAAGAATGAACTCAGCAATCATTTCTGTCATTTGTATATAATCAGATTCTTTTCCTAAAACATTGTAATATCTGTTGTAGCCGCTTTTGAACAATTCGGTATCATCATATTTAGGAGGGCACTGATAATAATAATTTCCCATTGCTTCGATTAAATCTTCCGAAATATTTGCGCCGGTTGAAACGATAATATCAACAAAGTTATTTTCGATTAACCATTTCACCAATTTCCATTGCCCTGTAGTTGAAAGAGAACCAGCATAACCAAGTATAATTGTTAACTCAGGTTCCTCAATCATTTTCTTAATTAATTCATAAGCCATAGCAAGGTTTCTGCCCTGAAATCCTGTATCTCTCATATCCGATAACAAATCGGAAATTGATTTGTTATCAACTTCAATTGGTTTGGTCTTTTTCATTTTAACCGGGGAAATTGATTTGAAGATAACTCTATTATTTGAACGCGTTTAACCATCTTTTTCTGATGAATATACGTAATAGCAATTATTTAAAAACAATATAACCAAAAACGAATTTTATATCAATCATTAGCTTAAATTTCAAAAGCAGAATTATTATCTGAATACAAAAAAGAATTTGTGCTTACTAAAAAATTCACATAAGAATCTTTTTATATTTTACTTTAAGTGAGTAGAATGAAATTGTTCTTTTAGCACATTTGTTTGCTTGCTAGATATAACTTATCAATTCTGACTTAAGTCAAGGAAATCCATTAGCTAACTGTTTAATTTTGATTCGAATTTCAAAAAAAAGGAGTAAAAATGGAAACTAAACAACTTGATATTCGTCCAGTTCCACCAAGAGAAAAACACCCGACAATATTTAAAACTTTTGATGAACTGAATAATGGGGAATCATTTCAATTAATTAATGATCACGACCCGATGCCGTTGTATTATCAGTTTAATGCTGAAAGACCAAATCAGTTTGGCTGGGAATATGTTGAGCGCGGTCCTCAGGTGTGGAAAGTTAATATATCTAAAGTATAAAATTTTAACACAATGATTACTAAGGATACTAAAATATCAAAAATGCTGGCGCAGTATCCGCAAACACTTGAAGTGTTGATAAATTACAGTCCGAACTTTTCAAAACTCAATAACAAGATTTTGAGAAAGACTTTAGCAAGCAGGGTAAATGTTGAGCAGGCAGCAGGAATAGCAGGAGTAAATCTCATCCTGCTGCTAAATGAATTAAATAAGTCGATAAATTCTGATGATGCTGTAACTGTTGACCAGGGAATTGCAGAAGAAGAAATGATAAATACTGATAAACCTGAAATACTTAAAAATGCAAATCCTGAAAAAATTCAGAAGTTTGATGTAAGACCGATAATTGATTCAGGTAAAGACCCGTTCCTGGAAATAATGGCTAAGATAAAATCCCTTGATGCTGATGAAGTTTTACATCTGATAAATTCATTCGAACCAATTCCGCTTTATAGTGTTCTTGAAAAAAAAGGATATGATCACTGGACAGAAAAAGAAGGTAATGTATATAATGTCTTTTTCTTTAAGACTGCTGATGTTGATGAACAACAGAAAGAGGAAATCGAAACTCAGCAAGCTGAAGATGTTGAATATGAAAATATGATTGAACTTGATGTGCGACAGTTAGTTCCGCCTGAACCAATGATGAAGATTCTTGAGAACATTTCAAAAGTTGATGATAAAACTGTTATGATTGTTCATCATCACCGTGAACCAATGATGCTTTATCCCAAATTGGAAGAAAGAGGATATAAAGCAGTTACAAATAAAATTGAAGATAACTATTATAAAGTAGTTATTACAAAAAAAAGGTAACTGTAAATGAGCGAGCCAACCTCAATAGTGTCTGCATATTCTCCTCCGTTCAGAATTGTATCAAAGTATTTTATTGCAGCGATAAGTTCATTTGTTCTTCTTAATCTTTTTTTGTTGCTTAATCATTCTTTTATTGCGGGTCATCATTTTAGCCCTAAAATACTGGCAATAACACACATTGCAACTCTTGGATGGGTAACGATGATTATCTTTGGTGCATTATTTCAGTTAATACCGGTTGTGCTTGAAGTTAAGTTGTTCAGTGAAACACTTGCAGAAATTCAGTTCTGGATTTATATAGTTGGTGCGATAGGACTGGTTTACTGCTTTTGGACATTTACAACTGGAATGTATATGGACATTTCAGCCATTTTGTTAAATCTTGTTATGTATATTTTTTCATTTAATATAATTATGACTTTTACCAGAGTTAAAAACTGGAATATAACGGGATTATATCTTGGCGGCGCTATCTTCTATTTGATTGTTACTGCTATTGCCGGACTCTTACTTGCAATAAATCTCGGCACGCCGTATATCAAAATTGATCATCTTCAGTATTTAAGCCTTCACGCTCACGTTGCTATTATCGGCTGGGTTTCTATGGTTATAATGGGTGTTACTTACAAGCTGATTCCGATGTTTACTCTTTCACATGGATTTAAATTAACTTTTGCAAAGTGGGCTTTCTGGTTGATCAATATCGGACTTCTTGGAATCAATACTATTTTTCATTATAAGGATACTACATTTTTATATTACGTTTTTATACCAATGATTGCACTTGGTATTTTATTTTTTCTTATTCAGGTTTATATGATTTTTCAAAAAAGAATGAGAAGAAAATTAGATATAGGATTAAAGTTTTCTTCTTATGCATATCTTATGTTAGCATTAACAACTATCCTTGGATCTTTTATAGCATTTGTTGATTATGAAAACATTACCAATCTTACAATTATTTATGGTTATATGATAATCTTTGGATACTTGTCAATGCTGATTGTAGGACAAATGTATAAAGTAGTTCCGTTTCTTGTGTGGTATCATAAATACAGCAGCAAAGTAGGTCTGGAAAAAGTTCCGCTATTAAAAGAAATGTTTAACGAAAAAATTGCATTATATGGTTTTTACTTTATGATGACAGCATTATTTGGTTCGCTTTTTTCACTTACATTCAGAAATGAAATCGGATTGGTTATTTCTTTTTCATTAATGTTTTTAAGTTCACTGATCTTTTCATTTAACATGGTTACAATATTCAAAAGGTAAAACTATGAAAAGTAAAGAAGAAATTTTAAAAGTACTTAAAAATGTCATCGATCCGGAAGTTGGAATAAACATTGTTGATCTTGGTTTGGTTTATGAGATTGAATCAACTGAAGATTATAATAAGATAACAATGACTTTGACAACTCCCGGCTGCCCGATGCATAGCAGTATAACAAACTGGGTAGAAACTGCTGTTAGGCAGATAGATCCTGAAAAGAATGTTATAGTAAATTTAGTTTGGCAGCCGCCATGGACTCCCGATAAAATGAGTCCTGAGGCAAAACAAGAATTATTTGAAAGGAATTAAATAGTGTTCACAACAGTCAGATATTTTGTTAAAACAAGTTTGGCTTTTCTTGTGATTGGCATATTGGCAGGATTACATATGTCAATCTCAAAGTACGTTTCAGAAATCGGATATACACAGGAATTTGTTTCAGCACATACTCACATTATTCTTGTCGGATCAGTAATGATGATGATTATGGGCGTTGCGCTGTGGTTTTTTCCGAGAGCTGAAAAAAGTGATAAAAAATATAATCCCGATTTAATCTGGGTTACTTATTGGATGATCACAATTGCAACGGCTCTTAGATTTGTAATGCAAATTATTGCATCTTACTTTTATATCTCATGGGTAAATATTGCGGTAGCAGTATTTTCATCCTTCCAGGTTTTAGCAATGATATTATTCTTCTATTCAATGTGGGGAAGAATAAGAGCTGTTGGAAGCCAGCATCGTGAAGCGAAAGGAGAAAGATTTTAATGTCAATGTTAATTAATGATGATTGTATTAACTGTGCTGCGTGTGCCGCTGAATGTCCGGAATCGGCAATATTTATTGCACAGGGTAACGGACAATTTTATAATTATGGATTTCAACCGTTATCAACAGAACATTACTTTATTTTACCGGAGATTTGTAATGAGTGTGCAGATTTAGATGAAGTAAAATGTATCTCTGTTTGTCCAATGGATGCAATTGAAATAAATAATAATCTTATTTGAACTTTGATTTGAAATGACAGGTTTATTGGAAGAAAATATTGATAAGATTTTAGATGGTTTTATGGCAATCGAATATAAAGATCATAATGATATCTTTGCCAGAGAGCACTATAAAGAAATATTTACAAAAATATTTCCTTTACATGATGATGGATTGAAAAATAAAACATTATTATCTGAATCAAGCGCTGTTACTTCCGAACAACTGAAAAAGAATATTGTTGTAATAGGTGCTGGTTATGGCGGGCTTACTGCAGCACTAAGACTGGAAAAATTATTCAGAAAGTCTTTTGATTATAAAATTCATCTTATAGATAAAAACCCCTATCATACCCTGAAAACAAGACTGCACGAAGCTGCTGTTCGTAATACTGAAGTTACAATTCCTTTGGACAGAATATTAAAAAATAAGGATATAACATTTTATCTCGGTGAAGTTAATTTTATAGATGTGGAGAACAGAATTGTTCACATTTCAGATGATATTGAAGAGAAAAGGCTGTTATTTGACTTTTTGGTAATTGCTATCGGCAGTAAAATTAATTTTTACAACATAGCAGGTATGAAAGAAAATTCATTTCCTCTTCAGACTATTCTGGATGCGGATTTGATTTATGAACACATTTCCAAAATTTGTGCATCAACAGCTTCAGAAAGTAATGAAGACAGAAGAAAACAGAATTTAAGATTTGTAATTGGTGGCGGAGGTTTATCAGGAGTTGAGTTTGCGGGTGAATTGGCTGATCATGCGGCTAAATGTATTACTAACTATGGACTTAATAAAAATGAGATTGAAATAATAATAATTGAAGCTGCTGAGCGTTTGGTTCCTTTTATGGATAAAGAATTTTCTGAACGGGTAGAAAAAAAACTGATTGAAAAAGGTATAAAAATTCTAAAGGGATCAAAAATTATTGAGCGCACAAATGATCAAATAATATTATCAGATGGAACTGTTATTCAATCTGGAAATTTTATCTGGACTGGCGGGATACGAATATCGGACTTATTAAAAAACAGCGGGTTGCAAACAGGTCCGGCCGGTAAAGTAATGGTCAACAAGTTTTTGCAATCGGAAGATGATAAACAGATTTATGCAATTGGTGATAGTGCGAATGCGATAAATCCGGTTACTAATAAACCGGTTCCTGCTGCTGCACAATTTGCTCTGCAGCAAGGCAGATTGGTTGCAAAGAATATTTTTTCAGAGGTAACGAAAAAAAATATGGAACAATATCAACCCAAAGTAATGGGTGAAGTTGTAAGTTTGGGCAGACATCTGGCTGTTGGCTGGCTGGCATTGCCTTTTATAAAGAAAGTTACCTTTGTGGGTTTTTTGGCAAATCTTCTTAAGGCTGCGATTAAAGAAAAACATGTTTTACTTTTGAGGAAAGAAAGTCGTAATTGGATAAGATACTAAGTGATAAAAAAATAAACTCTGAATAGATTTATAATTTTGATCGCAGCTTTGCTTATTAATTTATGCAAGCATAGTAGCTTAAATTAAGAAAACATAAAATCATTTATAAAAATAAATAATGAGATAAAATGGATACAATACAGGAAAAGATATTACCTAAACTATTGCTTTTGGATAAGAAAGATCAGCATAAAGTATTAAGGGTTACTGGTGAAGCGGGAATGAGTATGCCTGAACATATCAGCACGAAGGAAGCAGTTGTAATTATTCAGGAAGGTGAAGCAACTTTTGAAATTGATCATAAGAATTACAACTTAAAAAAAGATGATGTGTTTATAATTCCTGCTGGTGCAAAGCATAAGCTGGATATTCAAAGCAATTTTCAAGCTGTTGTTATTATGGATATTGATTCACAAATTGAATTTATTAATTAAAAAGGAAGCATAATGAATAATTACTTATCAAAATCTATCGGTAGTATTGTTGCGGATGATTTTCGAACTGCAACTATTTTTAATAAATATAAAATTGATTTCTGTTGTAATGGACATAAAAACTTTGGTGAAGTTTGTGAAGCTAAAAAAATTGATATTGATGCGCTTACAAATGAACTGGACTCTGTGATAAATTCAACCCAGAAAGCAAATGTTGATTTTCAATCCTGGCCATTGGATTTACTTGCAGATTATATCGAAAAGAAACATCATCGTTATATTGAACAGCGATCACCGGAAATAAAAGCATATCTTGATAAACTTTGCAAGGTTCACGGAAATAATCATCCTGAACTTTTTAAGATTAACGAATTGTTTAGTGAAGGTGCTGGTGAACTAGCACAACATATGAAAAAGGAAGAATTAATGTTGTTTCCTAAGATTAAAGGGCTTGTAAAGTTAGTTGAAAAAAATGACTCGGAAGCAAATAAAAAACCAGGTTCTGTTTCTACAATAGTGCAGGCAATGATTGCTGAACATGAAAATGAAGGTGTACGTTTTAAGCAAATAGCTCAATTAACAGATAATTATTCTGTACCTGCTGATGGCTGCAGTACATACAATGTAACTTTTTCTTTATTAAAAGAATTTGAAGAAGATCTGTATATGCACATTCATTTGGAAAACAATATTCTTTTCCCGGGCACAATTGAACTTGAAAAGAAAGTTAATCAAGCTGTTTGATTAATGGAATTGAATTACTGAGTTAGATTAGTATAATTTCAGTAAAAATATTATACATAAAAAAGAGATGAGAATTAATTGGTATAAAACATCGCCTGAAGGCTATAAAGCTATGCTTGAACTGGAAAAAGTTGTTCATAAAAGCAGTCTTGATCCGAAGTTATTGGAGCTTATAAAAACCAGGGCATCGCAAATAAATGGTTGTGCACATTGTCTGGAAATGCACACCAAAGATGCAATCGCAATTGGTGAAAGCGAACAAAGATTATTTGTGGTTGCTGCGTGGAGAGAAGCGCCATCATTTTATTCTGAAAAGGAAAGGGTTGCTTTAGCGTGGTGTGAATCTCTGACTAATATTTCATCAAAAGGTGCCCCGGAAAATCTTTATAAAGAACTGCAAAAACATTTTACTGATAAAGAAATTGTAGAATTAACTCTTGCAATTATTGCAATTAATGGCTGGAACAGATTAGCAGTCTCTTTCCATTCTGAAGTAGGGAATTATGTTTCGAATCGAAGTAAGACTAAGTGACTTTTACAACTTGCTGCATCGTTAAGCGTTCGTTTTGTGACTCAACTCAATAAAGATTTAACACTTTAGAATTAGTTTACATTACAATAATTAATCAATCACAGGGAATAAAAAATGGCTGCACACAAAAGACCATCGTTAAAAGAAAGGGCTTTGACAGGTCCTTTATTATTTTTCTCACTTGATAAAGAAATCAAGAAACTAAAAGCTGAGTCAAAGTTAGAAAAAGGTGACCGCAATGCAATCACTCTTCAGAAGAGTTCAGAAATGAGGGTTGTATTAATATCAATGCGTAAAGGTGCTTCATTGAATAAACATAAAGTTGAAGGACCAATAACATTGTTTGTATTATCCGGAAAGATACAGTTTATTGCCGGCGAGAGCAGCATAAATTTAAGTAAAAACGGTTATATCGTTCTTGAAGAAACGATTAAGCATGATGTAGTTGCAAAAGAAGATGCACTATTTTTGCTGACTATAATTCAGCCGAAATAATAGATTATAAATAGTAATTAGCTTTTTTGAATGACCAAAGATTGAGTTTTTTTTTGTTTCGACAAAGAGTGTAATAATAATTATCAATCTTTGATATAAAATTATTCATTCAAAAAATTAGAAAGTAAAATTGTGATAATATTTTATCACATATAATATTTGTTTGAAAGGAGATTAAAGATGAGATTAGATTGGGCAAAGGTTTCGCCGGATGCATTAAAAGCTATGATGGCAGTACAAGGATTTACTGATAAAAGCTCTCTTGATCATAAATTAATAGAACTGATAAAGATCAGATCTTCACAAATAAACGGATGTGCTTATTGTCTGGATATGCATACAAAAGATGCAATCGCAATAGGTGAAAGTGAACAAAGATTACATGTTGTTGCCGCTTGGAGAGAAGCTCCCTTTTACTCAGAACAGGAAAGAGTTGCTTTAGGTTGGTGTGAATCACTAACAGAGATTTCTTCAAAGGGTGCACCTGAAAATCTTTTTAAGGAATTACAGAAACATTTTACTGATGAACAGATCGTCGAATTAACCCTTGCTATTATTGTAATCAATGGCTGGAATCGTTTGGCAGTAGGTTTTGAATCTGAAGTCGGAGGTTATGTTTCTAACCGTAAACCCGGTAAATAAAAAACTTAAAATAATATTTTAAACAGTTTAATTATCAGGGAGAAAAAATGGCAGATTATAAATTAAAAATATTAAAGATAACCAAACTAACACACGATGTAAGATCATATCGTTTTGAAAAACCGGCAGGATTTAAATTTATTCCCGGACAAGCTGCTGATGTTTCTATCAATAAGCCGGGGTATGTTGATCAGAAAAGATCTTTTACATTTACAGCATTAAATGATTGGGATTATCTTGAGTTTACAATTAAGAGTTATACTGATCACGATGGTGTAACAAAAGAAATTGGAAAATTAACTGAGGGCGATGAATTGATAGTAAGCGATCCTTGGGGCGCAATAAGTTATAAAGGTGAAGGAGTATTTCTTGCCGGCGGTGCAGGAGTAACTCCGTTTATTGCAATATTAAGAGATCTTAAAAACAAAGGGATGATAGGAAATAATAAACTTATCTTTGCGAATAAAACCGAATCAGATATAATTCATAAAGATGAGTTCGAACAGCTTCTAGGAAAAAACTTTATAAATATTCTTTCAGATGATAAGAGCGGAAAATATGCTTCAGGCTTTATTACAGAACAATTTTTAAAATCTAATATTGATGATTTTAATAAGATGTTTTATCTCTGCGGACCGCCGCCAATGATGAATGCAGTTGAAAAAATATTAGCTAATCTTAAAGTTGATAAAAGTAGAATAGTAATAGAAGCTTTATAGACTGATCAGAATTTCAATTATTATTTGGAGTTCTAAATGATACAAATAAAAAGAGCTTATGAAAAGCCAGCCAAAGCTGATGGTTACAGAATTTTAATTGACAGGCTTTGGCCAAGAGGTGTTGCAAAATCAGAAGCAAAGCTTGATCTCTGGCTTAAAGAAATTGCGCCAAGCACTGAACTGCGAAAATGGTTTCATCAGAATCCCGATGAATGGGATACTTTCAGAAAAAAATTTCTTGATGAAATAAAAAGTAAAAAGGAATTACTTACTCAGATAAAAAATCTTGAAAAAGAAAAAGGTACTGTAACTCTGGTTTATTCTTATAAAGACACTGAAAGAAATAATGCAGTTATATTGCAGAAGGTTCTTTCTTCGGGTAAGTTTAAATAATTTTGAGATGGAATAGAGACATTAACATAACATTAACGCCCCCACTATCTATTCCGCCTCAAAATAAATCTGCAATATCTCAGAGCAGACTATTTACTATACTTTTTAGCTTTCAATACTGTTGGATAATATAATGCATCCTCACTTGATTTTAATCCATACACAAAATGTATATCATTATTAAGCGCCTGAACTGAACTGGAATTTTTACGAAAAGAAGTTCCTGAATAATCATCATTAATCGTTTTCCATTCTAAGCTTTCATACACCCAAACTTCCTGATGTATATCATTAAGTGAAGTTCCCGTTATACAGGAAATAATAATATTCCCTGAAGCATCTGAAGTAATTGATTTAGGCGAAAATAATCCGTTAACACCATCTACAAGATTTGTTGCACTTGTATTTGAGGTAACCTTGCAGACATTGCCTTCAGTACCTGATATATCATATTTAAAATAAAGAACATTTCCTACTTTTATCAGGTCGAAGTTTTGTGATGCATCTTTTGACCATTCAAAATTATTAATCCACGAACTGCCTTCAAGATGTTTTATGTGCAGTGTTGTACTTGATGATCCATTTATATTAGCTTCATACCAGATATATAATTTGCCATCAAGATTTTTGAGTTTAGTGTTTGTATTAAAACCTGTTGCAACATTACTACCTATTTGTGTCCAATCAGTTACACCATATTTAAAGACTTTTATATCATCATCCTGTTGTATTGTCAGATATAATTCATTGTTTAATACTGCAATGTTCAGATAATTAGGTTTTGAAATTCCCCATAACACAGATGTTGATAAATTTTGAGACCAGGCGCCATTATATTTATAAACATAAAGATCTTCTGAACCCAAAGCTGCCAGATAAATAACATTTGAGGCAACAGTAAAATCAAACTCTTCAATTGAATTATCAGTATTTAATTCAGAAGGTAAAGAGCTGAATGCGTTTTGCCAGTTTGCTCCGTCATTTTTCATAATAACAGGTTTACCGATGCTAGCAAGTGCTGAGTAATTATCAAAGTATCCTAAATAAACTGTTGAGCCATCTGAACACATAATTGTTCCGTCTTTAGCGTTAGTGGCTGATGAATTAATTTCTCCGTAATCAGTTACATTGTATTCTACTGTTCCGCCGCCTGGTTCGGTTATATCATTTCCATTTATTACTGAAGATTCCTTAGTGTATTGACCGGTGGTTTCGTGAACCATTACACCGTTATTATATCTGTAATAATCATAATCATATCTTAATATTAATTTATAGTAATAAGTCTTATTAGGGTTATAATCATAATCATATGTTGTTCCGGCAATTATCGAATCTTTTGTTTCTGGTGAAAATTCCGTTGATAAAATCTGTTCTTTTGAAATAAAATTTATCGACTCTGAACGCCATAATTCAATATGTCTTCTCTGCAGGTTATGTAATACTTTTGGAAGTTTATCACTGATTAAATACTCAAGTTTATAGGAATAATCATTAGGATTTTCTTTGTAATAGTTCAGATATTTTAATTTTGGTGAAGGTGAAAAAATATATCCTGTTGTTACTTCACTCCAATCATTATAACCCCCGTCATTTTTATGTGCTCTTGCTCTGTACTCATAAACCTGACCTTCAATTAGTCCATTATCTAATCCCCATCCGTCATCCTGAATAAAGTGGCTGCTTCCCCAATGAATTTCTTCCCACTCATTTGTGACGGGGTTTCTTCGTTGTATATTGTAGTTTTCTGCGTCTGCTACTTGTTCAATTGCAAGATGGATTCTGGCAACGTAGGTTCCCTTTGATGCTGTAAAGCTTTGAATCGGAGTAAGTGGATTCTCACACGATGTAACGATTGCAAGAGTTAATATCAGCAATAAAAAAGTAAATTTTTTCATAACTATTTCCTTTACTTTTATTGTTCAACTATTTCAACTCTGCGGTTTTTGGCTCTTCCTTCTTCTGAAGAATTGCTTGAGACTGGTACTAAAGAAGCAACACCATAAGCACTTAACTGTGTCTTATCAACATTGTATTTACTTACAAGTTCATTTATTACAGACTTTGCTCTGTTTTCCGCTAGAGTTTTATTATCTTCAAAATTTCCGGTATTGTCAGTATGTCCAACAATAAAATATTTTTTAGAAGGATTCGATTTTATAAACTCGGCTATTATTTGAAAAATATCTGACGATCCTTGTTTTATTTCAGATTTTCCTGTATCAAAAAGAATATCATATATAGCAATGTGTCCATCTGTTGTTATACCTTTTAATATTTCTTCAGCAGTTACAAGTCCGGTTTCTGCTGCTTCAACTTCAATTACATCCTGAGCAATTATATTATATTTTTCGTCCGCAACTATATACACGGCTACATAAATATCTTTGCCGGCTTTATTTCCTTTAACTGCAATAAAGCAGTGTTCCTTTTTCCAGGTTGGAAATTCCAGCCCTTTACCAAATTTGCCGTTATTCAAACCTTTATAAAAATCATCTGCATCATAATATTTGTTTATCCAGGTATGCGGTCGCTCACTGAATCCAAGTTCTTCAGCGGCAATTGCAGTCAGAAGAGTATAACCAGAATTACTAAAGGCTTTCTTGTAATTTTGCAAGATGAATTCCGGATTATAGTCGGTAGATGTGGTGTATTGAATTCGTATAACTTTGCCTTCAAGAATTAGGGGATTATCCCAATCAATATTTCCTTTCGAACCCACAGGTAATTTATAGCTGCCCCATTTTGTTTCTTTATAAAATTCAATGACTGACTTATCAAATCTGCTGATTAAAGGATGATCCTGACTGTTTTCAATGTCGGTAGTTCGTTGAGCAAACAAACTTGTTGAAAATATTGTTGCAGTAAAAATTGAAAGGAACATTATTTTAGTTTTGATATTCATAATATCACCTTTGTATTAATATTTTTGAAAAACACTTTTATATTATCCTCATATTTAATTAATAAAAGATTCAGCAGGCTGAAAAACTTACCAACCTGCTGAAAGAGTTTATTGCAAAATCAAATATTATTGTTACACTCAGTTTGTCGAAGTGTGATATATTTTTGATTATGCTATTTGCGATAAACAAAAACTTTTGCAGAAAATCGAAAGCAGTTTCAGTTTATCAACTACATATTTTATTATTTATAATCTTTATTCATATTCAACAACAAAATCCCACATATATACTACAGAAGGCGGACAATCTATTTTCACTTCATCAATGCCACAATCCCATTGACGATTACCATTTTTATCAATCAGATAATTGATACAAGGCTCTGTTGCTCCAGCGCCAAGTCTCCAATATACTTTTGCTAATTTTCCTTCCTTAATTGTAAATCCATCTACCTTTTCTCCGGCTGATGCTAAATGAAATTTTCCATCTTCTCCTAAGCTGAAATTACCTCCAGGTGCAAAGTAGTTTGGTTTTATCCAGGTAGTATCATTTGGATCACAAGGATCAGAACTGCTTCCCATTGTCTCCAGCAGCTCATAAACGACCGTAGGATCAGAAACTAATTTAACCTGTCTGTACCAAATATTTCTAAAAGTTATTTTAATACTTTTATATGTGCCTGCAGGGAGTTCTTTAGCAGGGAAGGAATAATCTTCAAATAGTTTCAGTGTAGTATTCGTAACATCTGTTAATCTGATCCATTCCAGATTGTCCGTTCCACCGGCTCTTACTTCTCCTTGTGATATCCAAACATCACCAATGGTCATTATCAAACTGGTATTAATTGTTACTGTTGTATCACCCACTAATGGAGGATTAGCTGATATTTTTGCATTAGAATTTAAATTTTTAAGTAGTGATACCATTGGATTAATACATTTAAATTCGAGTACTCCCTTAGTGTCAGAAACGGGATCTGTTACAGTCTCTTTTGTACAACTAACAAAAAGAACAGTTGAAAGAATAATTATAATTAATATTCTCATTATTTTCATTTTAACACCTTATTATTTTGATGGAAATATTTTTTATAATTTTTTGTCATTTGTTAATTAAAATTTTTTGATTGTTGTAAGAACTGCTGTTCTTTATGTCAGTGGTCACATCTTTTATGCCAATCATTAAAAAGTAAGAACATCAAAAATTATTTTCTGACGATAGTCAAGTAATAAAGGAAAAATACTTTTTAAAAAGAATAACTATTTATAAGAATAAAAGATTGCGTATAAGCAGATATGTTTGTTTGTTTAATAAAGAATAAGTGATATACAGGTTATATTTATTTCATAAAATAAGTTTCAATGTTTAATAACTGAGCTGTAAAAGAAGATTTTAGAATGTTTAATGTAAGTTATTTTTTTAATACTATTACTTTAATTTCTTATTGTAATGACTTTTTAATTTAATGTGTATAAAATTCTAATTCATTTGATGCTTCGACAAGAAAAATCCAATTTCAATTATTAAAAATAAATTTTCAATTCCTGTTTGAATAAAAAACTATTTCAATTTTTTTTTCTTAAATGAAATTCTTTGTAACGGTAAAAATGTTCTCTTTTTTTTCTGAATTCAGTAAAAAAGTAAAAATAAAATCGGCAATAATTAAGTATGATAGTGATTAATTTATTATTGTTTTATGATTAATTATTAATCCAATCTTACAATACAGAACACATTTTCTTGCATTTCATTACATAAATGAGCAATTCTGACTTAAGTCAAGGAAAACATTTCTAATGAGGGATATTTTTTAATCATTCTATTTCATAATTGTTTATCAGAAACATTTTTATGTTTTTCCAATAAGAGGGAATGTTAAAAGATATGTCCGAAGCATACACTATAATTCGAGCAATTCACTTGCTGGCTGCTGCGCTCTGGTTTGGGTTAGTAATGGTTATCAATTTTGTTATCCAGCCGGTTTTAATCAGCCTTAAAGGTGAATTAAGAGGGCAGATTGTAAAATCAGTATTTCCAAGAATATTTAAACTTGCTTCAATATTTTCTGCTACAGTTGTTATTACAGGTTTATATATGGTTTATTATTTGACAAATGGCAACTTAGAAGCACTACTGCACGGCAGATGGGGGATATCAATTTTAATTGGCAGTTCACTTGGGATTTTATTAACACTTTTTCATTTTTTTCTGGAAGAAAAATTGTCAAAAAAGATTATGCTTGGTAAACAAGGTGACAATCAGAAATTAGAAGAAGTACATTTAAAGATGAAAATTGTTCCGAGGGTCGGATTAACTATTCTGACAATAATCTTTCTTTTAATGATTAATGCTGCTCACGGAATTATTTAATGTTTAATGAATAAAAAATAATTTTATAAAGGTAAAATCATGGATGATAAAAATTTATATCCGTTAGCAACACAAGAACTGGCTAACAAAAAAGCTGCTTATGCAACTAAGAATCTTGAAGCCTGGCGAAACTTCAGTAAAACAGTTTTTGAAGAAGGTGCTCTTTCAGAAAAAACCAAACAGCTTATTGCAGTTGCAGTTGCACACGTAACGCAATGTCCGTATTGTATCCGGTCACACAGCAGACAAGCAATAAGAAAGGGTGCAACAAAAGAAGAAATTATGGAAGCAATTTGGGTAGCCGCTGAAATGCGATCAGGAGCTGCTTATGCACATGCTAATATTGCAATGGATGAGATGGAAAAAATTCCGGACGCAAAATAATTTTTTGAATTTTGATTCTGTAAAATTCATCTGCGTTGATTTTCAAAATGAATATTGACAGAATTATTAAAGTAAATTAAAAAAAATCTTTTAGTTGTTGTGCCTTTGCACTCGACAATTTCTTGTGAGCATTACTATCCCGATAGAAAAAATGTAAAAATTAAGTCCAATAAATTTGATCAAAAAATTGGCGGGTATTTTTGTTGAAATCCGGAATCGAAAAAATCTGGTATGCTGATATGAGTTATTACGAAGTTAAGATTATTGATATTAAAAATATTGCATTAAATACTTATTGCATTCGAGTAGAAAAACCTGAAGGATATTCTTTTATTCCCGGGCAATTTACAAATCTATTGTTCGATGAAACTAATCCGATTAATAAAAAAGCCTTATTCTGTTTTACAGGTCTGACTAATGCTGATTATCTGGAGTTCATAGTCAAATATAATAACAATGGCAACTTACTTGTAAATCGAATTGTTAATTCAGCAGTTGATGACAAAATAAAAATCGGAAAACCACAGGGCACTTTCAGATATAAAGGAAAAGGAATTTTTATTGTGGCAGGAACTGGCATTACTCCGGTTCTTTCCATATTCAGAAACTTATGGCTTGAAAATAATCTTGCCGGCAACAAATTAATTTATTCAAGTAAAACGATGGATGATGTAATTCAGCATAACGAATTATCTGAAATGTTAAATACGGATTACATAAATCTTTTTACTAAGCAGCGATATAAAGGTTTTTATTTCGGAAGGATTGATGATAACTTTTTAAGAATGCATATAACTGATATTGCTCAGTACTTTTATATTAATGGCTCATCGCACTTTGTGCAGAGTATATGTTCAATATTAAAAGGACTTAATGTGCACGATGAATCTGTAATCATTGAAGAAGAAATATTTAAACAAAATCAATTAACAAAAATCTTACAATAGAAATAACAGATAAATAAATTATGAGTAATAGAACATTAGACTTTGATCAGGGGCATTGGATTTTGGCTAAGATGGGGAAAAGAGTACTGCGTCCAGGCGGTAAAGAACTAACTATGAAATTAATTGAAAACATGAATATTCAATCAACAGATGAGATTGTTGAATTTGCTCCCGGCTTAGGATATACTGCATCAGTTGCATTACAGCGTAATCCAAAATCTTATACTGGTGTGGAACTAAATGAAGAAGCAGCTTCAATTTTAAGTAAGGCAATAATTGGCAAAAATGGTTACGATAGAAGAATAGTTATTGCAAATGCAGCAAACTCTACACTGAGTGGAAATTCTTATGATAAAGTTTATGGTGAAGCAATGCTTACAATTCAGGCTGATCACAGAAAATCTGAAATAATAAAAGAAGCTTACCGTATTCTTAAACCAGGTGCTTTGTACGGCATACACGAGCTTGGCTTAACTCCGGATAATCTTAATGAAGATACAAAAGCAATTATCCAGCGTGAACTTGCTCAGACAATAAAAGTAAATGCACGACCTTTAACAATCAGTGAGTGGACCAAACTTCTGGAAAACGAAGGATTCAAAGTTGTAAAGATAGAAACTAATTCAATGAGTTTACTTGAACTTAAACGTATGATTGATGACGAGGGATTGCTAAGGACTCTGAAAATTACATTTAATATTCTTATACATTCCAAAGAGAGAAAAAGAATATTAGCAATGCGCGAAACATTCAGAAAATATAAAGATAGTATGAATGCTGTTGTGATAATTGCTCAGAAAAATTAAACCAGATTGTATCAGCTTCAACTAATTGAAAAAAGATTTTTACTGATATTATCAGAGAGGGTAGAATAAAAATTAAGGGATTATTTTTTTGTTAAATAATCCCTTTGCAATAATGAAAGGGGAGAAATGAATATAAGTTAAATCTGCTTACTTTAATCTATGGTAATCTGTGTAATTTATCTTTTGCACTAATCCGTGGCTGAACAGGCGGTATAGCTTTAACTTCAGGAAAACCCATCGCCAATAATCCGGCAATTTTTCCATTCTCAGGAATTTTAAGTAATTCCTCCACTTTCCGATTCATACCAAAGGAAAGCCACACACCGGCAATTTGTTTTTCCCATGCAGCAAGAAAAATATTTTGAATCGCTGCTGCAGTTGCCAATGGAAAATCATATTGTTCAAGATTTGTTTTAGGCGGTGCATAAGTAACTGCTAATAAAACCGGAGCATCGCCAAAATTTTGAGCAAAGTTCCTCATTGATTGTTTTCTTTCTTCAGGTAAATCAGGATTCTTTAAAGGTCCATCTTCCATATAGTTTAAATACATTTCGGCTAATTTTTTTCGGGTTTGAGGACCTATTAAAAAAAATTCCCATGGCTGATTATTTCCGTGAGAAGGTGCCCAGGTACCTGCATCTAAAATATCTAAAATTGTTTCTTCTGTTACTGATTGTTGTGAAAATCTTCTGACAGTTCTCCTGTTTAATATGGCGTCTTTTAGTTCCATGATTCAAATATTTTTTTGTGAATGAATAATTGTTGTTTCAAATATAATTCAAAGGTTGTTAAGTCTGGTCATTGATTAGCGATTCATTTTCATAATTGTTTCTGAATGTTAGATGTAATATTCACTTAATGAATATCTATTTTTACTAAATGTTACAATAGCAACAACAAGTTCGAAATAAAATAATATTTTTCAAATCTTATTATAATCTATCACAATAAAATTTTATTCTCAGACTACAATTCACCTTGACCATCGCGTTCTTGTTTCAGTCTGTATTTTTCTAATTTTTCTTTTTGAATTGTTTTCAGCCACGATTCAGGATAACCAATTTCCTGCGGTCGTCCTTTTTCATTCTGTATATAACCATCGTTATACTTTGTTATAAGAAAATCTCCAAGGTCCCACCATTTTTGAATTCCCGTTTCAGCACTTTCAACACAATAATTGGTAAGATATTTTTCAACTTCAGCAGGATTTTCTTTTAATAGTTTTCTTGCTTCAGTTTCAACTTCTTTTTGTTTGCTGAATAAATCATCTTCTATTTCTGTCTGAACTTTTTGAATATCCTGAATCATATAACTCCATCTCAGGTTAGCATAATTAGCAACAAAGTTAAAAGCCCACCACGCTGACTCATGCGTAAACTTATTCAACTTTCCAACCGTATAAGATTTTGGTAGAGATGAAATAGAAGTATAAAACGGTGCAAAGAAATTTGTATAAGGATTATCCAATCCATACCAGTAAATTCCGCCAATTTCATCGGGTAAATCTGCACGTGGTTCAGCAACAAAAACGAAAGCTGCTTGTTGAGTAGCAATTGGTCTTTCCCATGCATATCTCTTTCCATCTACTTCCCATTTTATCGGACGCCATTTATCAGGTGCACCGAACGGACCGGCAGCTAAATCTTTTGTCATATCAAATTCAGTTCCTTCATAATGGTCTCTGTGTAATGCAATTACATCGCGAACATCGAGTTTGCGATCTGCTTTAATATAAAGAGGATAAGGTAACGCATCTTCTTCATAAGAGCTGTAAGCTGGACTAAGATTTAAAGATGGTGAAACTCTTCTGAAAATACTCCATACTCTTCTTGCTGAATAACGCACTTGTTCTTCTGTCGGTGGATTGTAAGCATCGGAATAACTAAACGGTTTTCCTTTTGAAGGATCGTAATAACCTTTTTCAATTGCAAATGAAATTACATTTTTTGAATAGATGCAGTTTTCAGGATCGTTAAGAGGAAATTCGTGTATGCGTGACATATTTGCATGCGCAGATACATATCCATCAGGAATTCTTATCGCAACCCAGATTGCTCCTTTTCCACCTTCACCTGGTCCTATCATTTCCATTATCCAGGCTTCTTCCTTATCAGCAATTGAAAATGATTCACCGGTACTTGCATAACCATATTCATCAACAAGTGAAGTCATAACATCTATTGCTTCCCGTGCAGTTTTTGAGCGCTGAAGAGCAATCAACATTAAAGTGTAATAATCAAAATATCCTTTTGTGTTTTCAAGTTCCGGTCTTCCATCCCATGTTGATTCACCAATTGCTACCTGATGTTCATTCATCAAACCAACAACTCTGTAAGTATGTTCAACTTGGGTTATGTAATATTTTTGACCATACCAGTTTGATAGTTCAAGCATTTCACCCGGTTTATAATCAGCAGCAGGGAATAATCTGAGAATCGGATGAAACTCTCCATCGCACGAATAAGTAATAATCGGTGAGCCTGTTTTTGATGCTCCTTTACTTACAAGAATAGAAGTGCAGGCAAAATTTATTGAAGGAAGAGATAAAGAAATTATTATGATAGCAAAAAGCAGTTTGATGAAAGCAGTTTTCATTTTACAAAGTCTTTCAATAATTGTGAGATTGTTTTTACAAAACTAAAAAATATCTGATAAAATATAAGAGTCAGAGTAAAAATATAAAGGATTCAATTCAGCGCACGATTTCTGAATTCAACTAAAAATAATAAAACAAAAAGGGATATCTTAAATGGGATATCCCTTGTAAAAATATAAATATATTTGAATCGTTTTAGGTTGATGATTTCATAAATTCATCAAATTAAATATTAAACATCTTTATTTAACAGCATTACAATTAAATTGCTCATTCATTAATCCGATTCCAAATACTTCAGTTGAACCATATTTATTATTTCCACGATAAGGTCTTTCAAAAGAAATATCTGTCAATCTGCAATTACCATCGTTCTTTTTCAGAACAACATTTGTATTTATCTCTTTACGAAGAATATTTCCCAGTGCATCACGGATTATTCGCCAGTCTTCTTCGATAATTACTACTTTTATCGGAGACTCATTTTGCCAGCCTAGTTTTTTTATTGCAGCAATCATTTCATTTTCCAGTGCGGAATCTTTTTTCTTTGCATCAGGTAATTTGTCCAGCTTTTTTGTTACCATCTCACCGGTTTTGTTTAAAGTAAAAGAACCTTCAGCAACTTTTAAAAGACAGGATTTCATTTCACCGCCATAAAATTCAAATTTACATTGATGTTCGCCGTTTGGTAATCCTTTGACTAAATCAGCCCATTTTTCGGGAATGCCTCTGTTTATATTATCAGCTTTGTCTCCAGCTGAAAGATGAAGATTTATCTGTGCAGTTGTCCAGGCTTCTCCGCCATAAAAATAAGCTTCATTTATATATCCCTTGTCTTCACCGTTGATGTAAACTTTTAGTTTAAAGTTAGCATAAGGATTTCTACAATCTGCTCCCTGATCTTCAGCAAAACGGGGCAGACTTTTTTCTAAAAATATCCTTCCATAAAGAGGATCAGATACATCAAACACAGTATCATATTTGGTTTGGTCCTGTTTATTTAATTGAATTCTTTCTTTTGCCCAAAGAATTTTTCCGATGTTCTTTTTGTGAGTTTCACCGGTCATTCCCTGATCTTGTGAAAATGTAAGTGAGGTTAGCAAGAAACAGAAAATTGGTACAAACAATAATAATTTTTTCATAGCCTCTCCTGATTTTTTGTGTATGAATGTTAAAAAAATGATTATTAATCTGTTCGATTATGTTTTGTTTAGATAGGCACCTTTTTAAAAATGAAATTGAATTTGTTAATACAAAGGTAGCATTAATATCTGATATAAATACTTTTTATGGGATGATTATCTCACAAGGATATTCTTTTTAACAGTTTTCTGTTTTAATAGAATTGCTGCACAGCAATTTTTGAGAAAGCAAAAATGATATTTATTACAAAACAGCAGCAAAAGTCAGATTTAATTTAAGATTGCGTTAATTAGTTTTTTTTATGTACTAAATATTAAATCGAATTAATAGCTTTATTGCAAATCTATACTCAGCATGGTTTAAAAAAAGATTTATTTAATGATTATAATTTTTATGATATTTGTAATAGTAATTTTAAACAATTTTTCTTTCGTGTAATGTATTGTAGTAATTTAAATCATCCATCAAAAATTAGACTAAATGAACAGATACATTTGAAAAGCAATTGTTTTTTAGATCTAATCATCAGTGCTATCATCAAATTATAAGGGAGTAATTATGCTTACAGATCTGGAAATATCACGTCAAGTAAAACTAAAAACTGCAAAAGAATTAATTGATCAATTAGGAATATCTGAGGATGATTTTGATTATTATGGTAAATACACCGGCAAAATCAAACTTAGTGTTCTTGATAAGCTAAAAGATAAACCCGATGGTAAACTCATTTTAGTTACTGCAATGAGTCCTACAAATTTTGGAGAGGGCAAAACATTAACAACTATCGGATTAGGTCAGGCATTAAATCAGTTGGGTAAAAAAGGAATAATTGCAATTCGTGAACCCTCTGTTGGACCGGTTTTCGGTATGAAAGGCGGTGCTGCTGGCGGAGGACATTCACAGGTATTGCCAATGGAAATGATAAATCTCCATTTCAATGGTGACTTTGGCGCAATTACCGCTGCTCATAATCTGCTTGCTGCAATGCTTGATAATCATATTCTTAAAGGCAACGATCTCGGCATTGATGTTACCAATATACTTTGGAACAGAACGATGGATATGAATGACAGAGCACTGCGTCAGATAGTTATTGGATTAGGCGGTCGTGTTAATGGAGTGCCGAGAGAAACCGGATTTGTTATTACCGCTGCTTCGGAAGTGATGGCTATTCTCGCATTATCAGAATCACGATCAGATTTAAAAAGACGGCTTGGCGAAATTGCTATTGGTTATAATTATAACGGGGAAATAGTCCATGCAAAAGATATTCAGGCTAATAGTGCAATGGCAGTTTTATTAAATGATGCTATTATGCCTAATCTTGTACAGACTAATGAAAACACCCCGGCTTTGGTTCATGCAGGACCGTTTGCAAACATCGCTCACGGTACAAACAGCGTTCTTGCTGATAAAATTGCACTGAAACTTGGTGATTATGTTGTAACCGAATGCGGTTTTGGTTCTGATTTAGGAGCTGAAAAATTCTTTGATATTGTCTGCCGCAAAAATCCGTTTTGGCCTTCAGCAGTAGTAATTGTTGCAACCTGCAGGGCAATGAAATATCACGGTGGTGTAAAACCTAAACCTGAATCTTTATTATATGAAGAAAATCCTGAAGCATTTAAAAAAGGATTAGGCAATCTTGAAGTTCACATAAAGAATATGAAAAAGTTTGGAGTGCCGGTTATTGTTGCAATCAACAGATTTCCAAAAGATACTCCGGGCGAAATAAAGATGATCACTGAATTATGTGAAAAACTTGATGTTGAGGTTGCTTCCCACGAAGCTTATGCTAAAGGCGGAAAAGGAACAATTGAATTAGCAGAAAAGACAATCAAGCTAGTTGAAGCAAATAAAAATCCTCAAAAGAAATTTATGTATGAACTCGATATGACTGTTGAAGATAAGATACGTGCGCTTTCTACAAATATTTATGGTGCCAAAGAAGTTTACTTTGAAAAACGCGCAAAAGCTAAAATAGAAAAATTTGTCAAGTCAGGTTTTGGCAATTTACCGATTTGTATTGCTAAGACACAGATGTCATTATCTGATAACCCGAAAGCAATCGGTGTTCCGGAAGACTGGGTTTTAACTGTAACTGATGTTAACCTTTCTGCTGGGGCGGGATTTTTAGTAGTTGTATGCGGTGATATGATGTTGATGCCGGGATTACCAAAGGTACCAGCGGCTGCAAAAATGGATGTAACTGATGACGGAGAGATAATCGGATTGTTCTAAAGAGATAAATTACTTTATGATTTGTAAGTGCTGCTTAACGGATTTTATTTAATGTACTGTATAGCAGCACTTTTTTTGTTTTCTTCAAATATTAATTACTCTTCACATTATTATAGTAATCTTTTTTAAAAGTATTCATTTCGTGTAAATTTTTTATCTGAATATAAAAACATTTATAACCCCCGCTATCCGATAATTTAGAGCCAAAATCTTTTTTTGGTGCTGAATCAATTTCTTTTGCAGTTGCCCAGCCAGCAATATAAGCTTTAGTATCTTTTTCAATTTTATCAGCTTTGTTACTGTTTACGTCAATAATTATCTGAACATAAAATGGTGGTTTTCTTTTCTTAGCATAATCTTCTCTGACTAACAAATTCAATGATTCGCTGAAAGGAAAAGCTGAAGCTTTAATTTCAATATCTTTGAAATTCACATCGCCTTTATTTTCTCCGACTCTGTTTTTTTTCCAATCATTGTACATATACTGAGCAAAAGCAAATTCACCAAGAATCCCTGTAAGTGTATCTATTTTTGATGCAATTGTTCTGTTAACTTTTACTTTATCAATTAGTTTGTTTGCTTCATCTATCATTTCCTGTGTGATTACTATGTATTCATAATTTTTCATAGATGATTTTTATTCTATCATTTTTTAAACAACACAATTCTGTTTGTGTTAGTTCCTTTTTTATTATTATTTATTCCCCAGATATTCGCTGTCTTAGTAAACACTTGTTCATTAATGATAATTGCGACGGCATCAAATCCTGCTTTTACTCCTAAAGGTAAAACATATTCATCCAGGTTTACCTTGCCATTTTTAACTTCTCCTACTTCAAAAGCAACATATCCGCCTTGTTTAGTAATCCTGAATAACTCGTTAAAAACTGCCTGCATAACGGTTTGCCATTGTTCAAGAGTTTTTGACATTGTAATTCTTTTTTCAATCTCATTCACATCTATTCCATTAAACCAGCAGCGCAGCCAGTTATCCTGAGCATAATGAACTACATCTAAAAAAGGAGGTGATGTAACAGTTAGTTGAACAAATTCATCCGGAATAATATTAGTTGAGCGTGCATCCATATTTATTAATAATGCAGTCTTGTAAATTTCTGCTAATCTTTTTTTATCGGATGGTGTTATATCCTTTATCAGGTTTTTTGTTTTATTAAGAAGAATTTCTTTTACGTTTCTGTATTCCGGTTTTTGATTATACTTTTCATTTATTCTTATTTGTCTCTCCGAAGAAACAGCCTGATTAGGCGGCATTGTATAAACCGAGAAGAAACCTTTTGAATGACCGGTCAGTCTGTTTGTAGCAACCATTCTTATCCATTTATCAAAATCATTTAAACTATCAGAAAGAGATTTTTCTAAAAGATAATTTTTTAATGAAACAATTTCACTTTCAGTATCATTATGGTAGAACATTGATAAATCAATTTCAGTTTTAAGATTTTTATAAACCGGAATATTTTCCAGATATTTTTTTAACTCATTAAGATCAGGGACCAGGAATCTTGGTTCACTTAAAATTATGCTTAATGGATTTATATCATTACCAATAACTTTTCTGTTTAAGAGTCCTGCTTCAATTATAGTTGTGCCTCGCCCCAGAAAAGGATCATAAACATAATCCGTCTCTTGAGTTAACTTGTTGATAAAAAACCGCGGCAGTTGAGGCTTGAAACAAGCGCGGTAGGAAATTTCGTGGATACTGTTTGCTTGTCTTTGTTTTGAAGTCCAGAACTCATTTGTATATCTGGTAATTTCAATATCATTTATACAGATATTTTCTGTAAGAGTTTTTGTTTTATTTACTTCTTTAAAAAGCTTTCCGTTATCAGTTTTAAATTCTTTTAAATATTCCGTAAACATATTTTCAATTATTATTTTCAGTTGTGATTCTTAAATGATTACACAACAGCATTTATATCTGATATCAAAATAATTAAAAGCATTTCTATTCTCAACAACTTTTAGTTCATTTTATATATGAGGAAGTGATATTTTAAATACAAAATCAGATGATTAAATAATAATTTACGATATAATGTTGGAGTAATTTTTTATCTGATAAAAGAATCTATCATTCATGACTTAAGTCAAGGAATTGGTCTTAGCTGATGGATATCTTTTAAGTGTTTATTATGAAAATTATATAAAAACACCCTTTTCTTAATAAAAAGATAGGAAGAAAAATCATAAGTAAGATAAAAATAATGTAAAGGTAAAGGGGATTAGCTTTTCATAATATTTGATATTTCTTCAACATAATGATTAATTCAATAATCATTATCTTTGCCTTGTCTATTTTAAAAAGGAAAAATAATGCCCGAAACAATTAAACATGAAAGATTAATTGATGCAGTTAACTAATTGTAAGCAAGCAGATAATTAAAAAGCCAAACGGAAATATTACGTTGTTTGCTTTTGGTAAAGATGAATCATTAACTGAACATACATCTCCGTTTGAAGCAGTAGTTTATGTAATTGATGGTGAAATGGAAATTACAATCGGAGGGAATCCGCATAACATAAAAGCAGGCGAGTATCTTATTATGCCTGCAAATGTATCGCATGGATTAAGAGCGATAGCAAATTCCAAAATGCTATTAACTATGATCAAGTAAAAAAACAGGATAATGGAAGAGAATAAATACGCAAAGATAATATCTGATATGTCTGAGTGGGGGAATACGATTTCAGCATTATTGTTTTTTCAAAGAGAAGTCTGCAGGTTGAATGACTGGAGCTATTCTGAAATATGGCAGTTGGATAAATCAGAAAAGTTTATGGTTTGGGCCGGCTATTGGAGTAACAACGATAGTCATTTTGAAAGATTCTCTAAGTATAGTTCTTATTTTAAATTTGCAGTTGGGATTGGAATCATTGGAAAAGCCTGGAAAGAAAAGCAGCCTATAGTGTTTGAAGATTTAGTGAATGAACGGACATTTCTAAGAAATGATATTTTAATAAAGGCTGGTTTAAATTCTTCAATTAGTATCCCGATTATTCAGGGTGAGAAAATAACAAATGTAATATGTGTTTATTTTAATAAAATTAAAGATACAGATAGAAAAGAATGCGAAATTATATTTAATTCATTGAGAGAAATATCTTTTAATGAAAATCTTAATAAAACCGGATAAAACGAATTTGATTAATTTAAAATAAACTCATAATTTAATCGGATTAAAAAATCCGATTATATTTTTTTTGATAAAAAATATGATCGTCCCTTAAACTTACAATTATAGAAAAAATCTTATATAAACTTAAAAGGAGTATTTATGTTCGTGTTTTCATTTAAAGAAAAATTTTTATTTACCTTGCTGCTGTTTTTGGGATTAGTTGTGTTCACATCTTGTGGTGATAATACAAGTAAAGAACCTTCTAAAACTGATAAAACAGAAAATACAAGCGGACTTACAGCTTTTGAACTTGAAAATGGAATTGGTCCGGTTAAGAAAAAATTGGAATTAGGTCCTATTGATCCGGTTCTTGTAAAAAAAGGGCAGGAGATATTTGACTCAAAATGTGCAGCTTGTCATAAATTGGATGAACGATATGTTGGTCCTGCACAAAGAGATATAATCAAAAGAAGAACACCGGAATACATAATAAACTATATGTTAAATCCGGATGAAAACCTGCAGAGGCATCCTGAAGCAAAAAAATTACTTGCTGAATATATGACCCCGATGCCAAATCAAAATCTTACTATAGATGATGCAAAAGCATTGCTTGATTATTTTAGAAAAGTAGCTGAAGAAAAATAACTAATTAAAAAGGATCGCTTATGAAAAACATTTCAAAAAAATTTCTATTTGTTGCACTCGGAACTTTATTTGTGGTTGTTCTGGCTTATGTCGGATGTAATCAGTCTAAAAGTTCTTTATCAGGTAACGAAGCTGAAAGAGTTTATGTTGCCCCTGGTAACTATGATGAGTTTTATTTATTTACTTCCGGAGGGTTTAACGGACAGATGGGAGTAATGGGACTTCCATCAGGAAGACATTTTAAAACCATCTCAGTTTTTTCACAAAATCCGGAAACAGGTTACGGATATTCTGAAGAAACAAAGGCAATGTTAAATACAACTTACGGATTTATTCCCTGGGACGATGCACATCATCCTGAACTTTCAATGACTGATGGCGTGCCTGATGGAAGATTTATTTTTATAAACGGAAATAATACTCCGAGAGTTGCAAGAATTGATCTTAAAGAATTTGAAACGAAAGAAATTATTGAGATACCAAATTCAGCAGGTAATCACGGTTCTCCTTTCGTAACTGAAAATACGGAGTATATTGTTGCTTCTACAAGATTCAGTGTTCCGATTCCGCAAAGTGATGTTCCGATTTCATCATATAAAGAAAATTTTAAAGGAACTATCAGTTTTATTAAGCTTGATCCGCAAACAGAAAAAATGAATCTGGAATTTCAAATAATTGTTCCGGGTTTTGATTACGATCTTGCTCATGCAGGTAAAGGTCCCTCACACGATTGGGCTTTCTTTACAAGTTATAATTCTGAGCAGGCGAATACACTGTTAGAAATTAACGCTTCAAAAAATGATAAAGATTTTATTGCAGCTGTTAATTGGAAAAAAGCTGAACAATATCTGAAAGAAGGTAAAGCTAAAACTGTTGACGCTGAGTATTACAGAAATTATATCGATGATAAAACTCATACAGCAGTAAGTCAGCTTAATAAACAGGTAAAAGTTCTTGATCCTAAAGATTGTCCGGGAATGATTTATTATCTGCCTACTCCAAAATCACCTCACGGAGTAGATGTTGATCCAACAGGTCAATATATTGTTGCCGGCGGTAAATTAGCTACTGTTATTCCTGTTCATTCATTTGATAAAATGATCAAGGCTATTGAAGGCAAACAATTTGATGGTGAAGTTAACGGAATTCCTATTCTTAAATATGATGCAGTTGTTGCCGGTGAAGTGTCAAATCCGGGACTTGGTCCTTTGCACACAGAATTTGATGGTAATGGATATGCATATACCTCATCATTTATTTCATCTGAAATTGTTAAATGGAAATTAGGAACCTGGGAGGTTGTTGACAGAATCCCCACTTATTATTCAATCGGGCACTTATGTATTCCGGGTGGTGACAGTAAAAAACCCTGGGGTAAATATGTTGTAGCTCTTAACAAAATTACTAAAGACAGATATCTTCCAACCGGTCCTGAACTTACACAATCAGCACAACTGATAGATATTACCGGTGATAAGATGAAACTGCTTCTTGATTTTCCGACAATAGGCGAGCCGCATTATGCACAGGCTATTCCTGCTGAAATTTTAATGAAAAATTCTCAGAAGATTTACAAGATTGAAGAGAACGGAAATCCTTATGCAGTTAAATCTGAGAAAGATACCCGTGTTGAGAGAAAAGGAAATGAAGTGCATGTATATATGTCTGCAATAAGAAGTCACTTTTCACCAGATAATATTGAAGGTATAAAAGTAGGTGATGTGGTTTATTTCCACGTTACAAACTTGGAACAAGATTGGGATATACCGCACGGTTTTGCAATGAAAGGGATGAACAATGCCGAGTTATTGATAATGCCCGGTCAGACACTTTCAATTAAGTGGGAACCCAAGAAAGTTGGAGTATTTCCGTTCTACTGTTCAGATTTCTGTTCAGCATTACATCAGGAAATGCAGGGATATATCAGAGTATCACCTGCTAATTCAAATGTTCAGCTATCTTATAGTTTAGGAAAATAATAAGTTGTTAAAGAGGAACTGGAAAACAGTTCCTCTTCTTTTTTGAGGAAAATATGAAAACTAAATCGGCTGTTTTAATTGCTATTGGTGCGTTAATACTTATTCTTACCTTTTTTTTCCCGTTGTGGACAATAGATCTTGATGCACCGCAATATCCGGAAGGACTTGGTTTGAGAATCTGGCTTAATGAAATTTCAGGACTAAGACCAAACGATCTTCAGAATATTAACGGACTTAATCATTACATCGGAATGAAGGTAATTGAACCGGATGCAATTCCTGAGATGGATATAATGCCGTACATAATGGTCTTTATGATTTTATTCGGTTTATTAAATGCATATCTCAGAAACAAAAATCTTATTTACATCTGGCTGATACTTTTTGTTATCCTTGGTGCAATCGGTATATATGATTTTTATATGTGGGCTTACGATTACGGACATAATTTAAATCCAAATGCACCGATTAAAGTTCCTGGAATGACATATATGCCTCCGATATTAGGTTCGAAACAGTTATTAAATATTAGTGCGCAATCATATCCATCAGTTGCAACATTTATAATCTTGATTTCAATTCTCTTAAATGTTGCGGCATTATATATAGGCAGGGAAAAGAAAAATGCATAATAAAATTCAATACTATCTTTTATCGTTGATACTAATTTTGTTTGTTGGATGCAGTAAAGAACCTAAACCGATAAACTATGGTGAAGATGAATGTGAGTTTTGTAAGATGCTTGTTATGGATAAGCGATATGGAGCAGAAATGGTTACTGCAAAAGGGAAAATTTATTTTTTTGATTCAATAGAATGCCTTGTTGGTTATATCGAAAATCAGAAAATGTCAAAAGATGATTATCATTCACTTTGGGTAAGCAATTATTCTGATCCGGGAAATATCATAGATGCACAAAATGCAGTTTATCTTAAAAATGATTCGCTTAGAAGTCCGATGGGTCTTAATGTATTAGCTGTTGAAAATGAAGCACAGCTAAGTCCGATTATGCAGGAATTTGGCGGTACACAATTAAAGTTTGAAGATCTTTTCGAACTTGTAAGAGAAATGTAATTGAGAGTTAATTTTAGCATATCGTGTATAATTTTTTTTCTGCTGGCAATTCAAATAAAGACTTATGCTGATAAAATAATTGTAGATAAAAACACCGCTATTAATTCAATCTCCAAAGCAATTGAAATTGCAAATCCCTACGACGAAGTAATTATTAAATCAGGTCATTACAAAGAAGGCAATATTATTATCACTAAGCCATTAAAATTTATTGGTGAAAACAATCCGGTTATTGATGGCGAAAATCAGAATGAAATATTTACTGTTCATGCAGATGACGTTTCAATTTCCGGGATTACATTTAAAAATGCCGGAGTAAGTTTTCTGAAGGAAAATGCAGCAGTTAGATTTGAAAACACAAAAAACGGAATCGTATCTGATTGCAAATTTTATGGAAACTTCTTTGGTGTTTATTTGGCAAAATCGAAAAACTGCAAGGTGCTTAATAACTATTTTGAAGCTTACGGTAAAAAGGAAACTTCGTCCGGTAATGGCATTCATTTATGGTATTGCCGCGACAGCGAAATATCCGGTAATAAAATAAAAGGTCATCGCGACGGTATTTATCTGGAATTTGTTAAGCAAACAACCATCAGCAAAAATTATGGCTCTAATAATCTAAGATACGGTTTACACTTTATGTTTTCTGATAGCTGCAGATATTATACAAATCATTTTGAAAAAAACAGCGCCGGTGTTGCAGTAATGTATTCGCGATATGTTGATATGGAAGGAAATATGTTTAATAATAATTGGGGTCCGGCATCGTATGGATTGCTGCTTAAAGATATTTCCAGAAGCAAAATTGAAAGAAATTATTTTATTGAGAATACAACAGGAATATTTATAGAAGGATGTGACGGATCTGAATTTTTAAATAACCAGTTTGAAAAAAACGGCTGGGCAATAAAACTAATGGCAAACTCGATGGAAAATATTTTCATCTCAAATAATTTTATTGCAAATACATTTGATCTTTCTACAAACAGCAGACAGAATTTTAATAAGTTCAATGCAAATTACTGGAGCAAATATGATGGTTATGATCTGAATAAAGATGGTATCGGAGATGTTCCATACAGACCGGTTAAACTCTATTCAATTATGGCTCAGCAAAATGAACCATCATTGATTTTATTGAACAGTTTATTTATTGATTTATTAAATATAGCTGAAAGTGTTTTCCCTTCACTTACGCCTGAAACATTAGTTGATGAATCGCCTATGATGAGGAAATTAAATTGATTGAACTTAAAAACATAGAAAAGTCATTTGGCAAGTATCAGGTTTTAAAAGATATTTCATTAAATATTGAACCGGGTAAAATTACTGCAATAGTTGGTCCGAACGGATCGGGTAAAACAACAATTATAAAATCAATTCTTGGTTTGGTAAAACCTGATAAAGGCGAGATACTTATCAATAATAAATCTGTAATTAAAGAACATCTTTACAGAAAAGATATCGGATATATGCCTCAAGTTGCAAGCTTTCCTGATAATCTTACTGTTACTGAAGTTTTTAATATGATAAGTGATTTGAGAAAACAGTCTGTAAATGGAAATGCTAACTTAATTAATATACTTCAGCTTGAATCTGAAATGAATAAGAAAATTAAAACTCTTTCAGGCGGCAATAAACAAAAAGTTAGTGCTTGCATTGCTTTAATGTTTGATCCGAAAATAATTATACTTGATGAGCCTACTGCAGGACTTGATCCTGTTGCATCGGCAAATCTTAAAAAGAAAATAATTGAACAAAGAGATGCAGGAAAAACTATAATTCTTACTTCTCATATTATGACTGAAATTGAAGAACTATCAGATAACATTCTTTTCCTGATTGAAGGGAAAATTGTTTTTGACGGAACACTTAAAAATCTTGTTGAGTTGAGCGGACAGGCAAAACTTGAAAACGCAATTGCAGCAATGATGGACAAGGATTTTAAATGGAACTGATTTTTAAAATTATAAAATTTGAGTTCAGTAATGCACTGAGAAGTAAATGGATATTATTTTACTTTTCATTCTTTTTAATTCTATCCTTTTTGATGTTCAATTTTGAAGATGAAACAGGAAAAGCAGTATTAAGCTTGATGAACATTGTGTTGATAGTTATTCCGTTAGTAAGTATTATTTTCGGAACAATGTATGTTTATAATTCAAATGATTATATACAAATGGTTCTCTGTCAACCTCTCGACAGAAAATCTCTATACTTTGGTTTATATCTTGGGAATGCTATTCCATTAGCATTAAGTTTTGTTGTTGGGATACTTGCCGGATTTATATTTACAGGTGCAAATACTGAAGGAATTGCTCCGATTTTAATTCTTACTATAAATGGTTTTGCCCTTACACTTATATTTACTTCAATTGCATTTTTAACCGCGATAAAATTTTCCTATAAAGCAAAAGGTTTAGGTGCTTCGATTCTTATTTGGTTAATGCTGGCAGTAATTTATGATGGCTTGATTTTATTTGTAACATACTTCTTCAGAGATTATCCTATTGAAAATATTATTCTCGGAATCAGTTTAATAAATCCGATTGATCTTGCAAGAATATTTTTCATACTTGATTTTAACATCTCAGCTTTAATGGGATATACAGGTGCACTGTTCAATAAGTTTTTCGGAACTTCACTCGGTGTTTTGGTTTCATCAGGTTTGTTGATTCTGTGGTTTGTCATTCCATTTCTTTTCGGATTACGAAGTTTTAATAAAAAAGATTTTTAAACGAGTTATTTTATGGCATCATTCTTCTCAAAAAGATGTGAGTATGGGCTGCAGGCTGTAATTTATTTAGCCTCAAAGGAGAATAATGCATTATGCTCTGCAAAAGAAATTTCAGAAGAACTGAGCATTCCAAAAGAATTCATTTCAAAAATATTACAGGACTTAACTGAAAAAGGGATAATCTTTTCGCGAAAGGGAAGAGATGGCGGTTTTAAACTTGCAGTCAATGCAAATGAAATAAAGCTTATTGATGTAGTTGAAGCAGTTGATGGACTTGATATTTTTAATAGCTGCATTCTGGGATTTCATAATTGTAAGAAGTACAAAAAATGTTTTCTTAAAGATGAATGGCGCGATATATTAAATCAAACTTACCTGATGCTTAGTAAAGAGACTGTAAGTAATTTTAAAGAAAAGATACTGCATACATAACCTCACAAATACAATAAAGTATTAATCTTTACAATCACGTTTCAGCACTACTGTTGATTTAAAAAACTAAAGTATGGTTAAACATAAAAGTATAATAGAACCTCGTCACCCCCACTTTTAGCAACGTCTGACCAGCTTTGCCGCTGTGGCGGATTTTTACCGGCAAACTTCAATCGAAGAGCGAACTTTTTAATCACCGAAAATGTTCAATCGAAGCCGTTTACCCGCCATTGCAGCAAACCCTTGTTATAGGCAGTTATTTATTTCCGTAATCATTAATAATTTTATTTACAACGTCTGTCGAGTATTTAATTAGTAAGATACTATCGTCATAAAGCTCCTTAAGTTCTTTAAAATTGATTACATCATCTTTATCTTCGACACCCTTGTTATCAAAATTCGGTGTAATTCCGTCATTTTTTACTGGATAACGAAAAGCGTAAGACAACTCATCTAACTTGTGAATTTGCTTTTTTAAAGTAGTTAATTTAGAGTTTAAGTTATTGTATTGTTTAACAATATTCTTATCTGCTTTAAATTTTTCGAAAATTGCTTTCATCTGAATATCAAACTCGCGATGTAAATCATCTATTCTATGAGCTGATTTTCCTTTATATTCAATTTTTGCTTTTATCTCGGATACTTTTTCTAATTCTATTAGGTTCATTTTGTATCCAAGTTCCAATGTGTGCCTTATTAAAAAAGCAAGCGGTAATGATATAACTGTTATTTCGCCACCTGTTATTGATTTAAATAACATATCTACAGAGTATTGATATTCACCGAAATATCTCCACCATTCAGATTTATACGTAAGCTTTTGGTCGTAGTTAAGTTCTATGCTGTTTATTAAATTCACTAGTCCTGTCAAGTATTAGTTCATTGATTTATTTTCCAAGTCCGTATTTATCAACTTCGGATTGTCCCCAAATGTTGTCTTTAACTCTGTAAACAGTTTCGCAGTCTGTTAACTGTTCGCATATTGCATCTACTTGCCCCCAAGCGTAATTGCAAGTTCCGATTTGTTTTCCGTCTTTATCGTAAACAATGCTACCAGCGTCATAAGCATTTAGTTCCGCACAATAAACTGTCTGTCCATTGTATTTACATTCATCAATTGAACCATTTTTGTATGTCTTATAAAGTTTTTTTAACGTGCTTGCATTTTCAAAGTCGTCTTTTTTACAACTTGTCATACCAAGTGTCAACATTGTTGTCAAGGTCAAAATGAATAGATGTTTGATGTTTATACTTTTCATCGTCTTGTTGTTTTAAATGTTATTTAAATTTCTATTGAAGTAAATTTTATTTATCGTCACTCGTCTTTGTCGTGTGTAGCTTATTTCGGTCTATTCTAAAATAGCCTATATCGGTTTGCGGCTTTGCGTTCGGGCGGGACTTTTGAAAACGAATTTATAAACTTAAAACAGAATTTTATATGGAACAAAAAACATCATTAAATCACCAAACCCCGCCTGCGGCAAAACCGCTGTTAGCGGCTGGCGTGGTGTCGGAAATTGCCGACAAATACGAAGAACAAGTTCGGCTTGAGAAAATTGATCAGAAAGATAAAAGACAAAAGATTAAAGAACTTGAACAACTAATTAGTAATTCAATGAACAAGCCTATTTACAAAATGCTTTACAAGCCTGAATATGGTGATTATAGGCAATTTGTCGAGGATGTTGCAGCGGAGTTGAGGCGAAGGAACGCTTGCTGCTAACTCACTATTTCCCGCATTACATTTAACCATCTGATTTAGCTTGATATACGCAATAGCTGTCATTTATTTAAACCTAAAATAGCAAAAACAATTTTTCTTCTCAAACTATAATTCACCTTTACTGTAGTGTTATTATTTCATTTTGTTTTATAATATCAGATCAAAATTACTTTTCTTAAACAATTTATAGTGGAAATTATTTTATTGATAATGTTAACTAATTAAAAATAAATTTTGCGGGTTTTTTTATTGCAATTTAAGTTTATAATAATTATCTATGCCCAACCCAAGATTGATTTTTTGACTTAAGTCAAATTTGTAGTCCGTTAATTATTAAAAATTTATTATTCATTCCTATTTGGAAGGTAAAAGATGCTTGATACTTCTTTTAGAAACTACAAAGAAAAATTACTCACCTTTATAATTTCATTAATTCTAATATTCAGCCTGTCATCATTTGTGTATTCACAATCGCCGGGTGAGACGACTTTCATAGGCATTTGTCAGGCTTGTCATACAATAGGCAAAGGAAAATTGGTCGGTCCTGATTTAATAAATATTCAGGATTTAAGACCGGAGAGCTGGCTGATAAAATTTATAAAATCATCACAAAGTATGGTTAACAGCGGTGACTCTGATGCGGTAGCAATTTTCAATGAATATAATAAAACAATAATGCCGGATCAGAACTTATCTGATGCAGAGATAAAAGATGTTTTGAGTTATATAAAACAACAATCAACAGGCGTAGTTGTAACAGAAGCCCAGCCAATCGTTTTAAGTACAGGTTTAACACTTGAAGAAGCCAAGAGCAATGAATTTAATATAGGTAGAAATTTATTTTCAGGAGATCAAGGATTAACTAATGGCGGACCGGCTTGTATTTCCTGTCATAATGTTGTAAATGACGAAGTAATGAGCGGCGGACTTTTAGCACTTGATTTAACACAGGCAGTTACTCGTCTTGGTGTAAATGGAGTTCATTCTATTATTGCAACTCCACCATTTCCTGTTATGAAAGCTGCTTATATAAATCATCAGATTACACAAGATGAAGCATTTTATCTTACAGCATTTTTAAAGAATGCTGATTTTGTAGCTTCATTGCAAGAACCTGCTACACCTCAAGAACGGTTTTTATATGCAGGAATTATAGGCGGAGTAATTCTTTTCGGTATATACGGTGGTATCTGGTGGAACCGGAAAAGAAAAAGTGTTAATGATTCAATATTTAAAAGACAGTTAAAATCAATTTAAAATTTATCTAACAGTGAGAAGTTTTCTATGAGTTGGATTAAGGATTTAATATCACCTCAAACCCGTCAGTGGGAAGAGTTTTACAGAAACCGTTTTCAGCATGATCGTATCGTTAGGAGCACACACGGTGTAAATTGCACAGGCGGATGTTCCTGGCAGGTTCATGTTAAAGATGGAATAGTCGTTTGGGAAACACAGCAGATTGATTATCCGTTGCTTGAAGGTTCGCTGCCACCTTATGAACCACGCGGATGTCAGAGAGGTATTTCTTTTTCTTGGTATTTATACAGTCCGCTAAGAATAAAATATCCTCTTATCCGTGGCGCATTATTAGATGCTTTCAGAGAAGAAAAATTAAAAACGGGAGACGCACTTACTGCCTGGGAAAATCTTCAGAACAATAAAGAGAAGAGAAAAGCTTATCAGACAGCTCGAGGCAAAGGCGGATTCAGAAGAGCTTCTTGGGATGAAGTGCTTGAAGTGATTGCTGCTGCTAATATTTATACTGCAAAAAAATATGGACCTGATAGAGTTATAGGATTTTCACCGATTCCGGCAATGTCAATGTTAAGTTATGCAGCCGGAAGCAGATTTCTTCAGTTGTTCGGTGGTGTAAATCTTAGTTTTTATGATTGGTATTGTGATCTTCCGAATGCTTTTCCTGAAATATGGGGAGAGCAAACCGATGTTTGTGAAAGTGCCGATTGGTATAATTCCAAAATGATTGCTGTAATGGGTGCAAACCTTAATATGACAAGAACACCCGATGTTCACTTCTTTGCTGAAAGCAGACATAACGGAACTAAAACTATTGTATTCTCACCGGACTTCAGTCAGGTAGCAAAATTTTCTGATCAGTGGTTTCCTCTTCATGCAGGAAGTGATGGTGCTTTCTGGATGGCAGTTACACATGTTGTTCTTAAAGAATATCATCACGAAAAAAAATCACCATATTTTATTAACTATGTAAAAAAATATACCGACTCTCCGTTTCTTGTTGAACTTGAAGAAGATAAAGGAAAGTTTAAACCCGGTAAACTTCTTCGAGCAAACAGAGTATCTGAGTTTAAAGATATAACTAACGGAGACTGGAAATTTTTAAATCTTGATTCTACTACCGGAAAACTTGTAGTTCCAAAAGGAACAGTTGGTCATAGGTGGGATTCGAAACAAGGCAACTGGAATCTGAAATATGAAAATGAAACTGATAACAAAGCTTACGATCCTGTATTAAGCTTTGTTGATTCCAACGATAAAATCTTACAGGTAGAATTCGTTGAGTTTGGATTGGATAAAAAGCGACTGCGCGGAGTGCCTGTAAAATATATTGAAACGAATGATGGAAAGAAAGTTCCTGTTACAACAGTTTATGATTTAATAATGGCTCAATATGGAGTTGACAGAGGATTAGGCGGAGATTATCCAAAGGATTATTCTGATAAAGATTCCTCCTATACACCAGCCTGGCAGGAAGTTTTTACAGGTGCTGATTCTAAATCAGTTTTAAGTTTTGCAAGAGAATGGGCTGAAACTGCAATTAACACCGAAGGTAAATGTATGATTATCATCGGTGCAGGTGTTAATCATTGGTTCCATCAGAATCTGATTTATCGTGCCGGTGCAATGGCGTTGATGATGTGCGGATGTGTTGGTAAAAATGGCGGCGGTTTAAATCATTATGTTGGTCAGGAAAAATTAGCTCCTACAGATTCCTGGGCAAATATTGCTTTTGCAAGGGATTGGGTTGATGCTGTAAGATTACAACAAACTCCTCTTTGGCATTACATTAATACCTGCCAATACAGATATGATGGTATTAATTCAAGATATAATGCTTCACCTGATAATGAGTTGGCAAACAAACATATGGCTGATATGATTTTCAAATCAGTGCGAATGGGATGGATGCCTTTTTATCCGCAGTTTAATAAAAACACTCTTAAGCTTGCTGAAGAATATAATTCAACTGCACCGGATGAATTAAAGAAAATTGTTTTGGAAAAAATTAAGAATAAAGAAATTGAATTTTCCATTGCAAATCCGGATCAGGATACAAACTTCCCAAGAGTATGGTTTATCTGGCGGGGTAATGCAATTGCCGGAAGTATGAAAGGACACGAGTATGCATTGAATCATTATCTTGGAACTCATACAAATATTATTGCAAAAGACAATGAAGAAAGACCGGAAGAAGTCAAATGGCACGATGTTGCACCTGTTGGTAAAATGGATTTAGTCGTTGATCTGAATTTCAGAATGGATTCATCTGCGCTTTATTCTGATATAGTTTTACCGGCAGCTTCGTGGTATGAAAAAGATGATTTAAACAGCACAGATATGCATTCATTTATTCATCCGTTATCTGCGGCTGTGCCTCCTGTATGGGAAGCAAGATCAGATTGGGGAATTTTTAAAAGTATCGCATTTGCAACAAGTGAGATGGCGAAAAAGCATCTTAACAAACCACAGATAGATGTTGTTACAAGTCCTCTTTCACACGATTCACCTGATGAGATTACTCAGCCAACTATGAAGGATTGGTATTTAGGCGAGTGTGATATTGTTCCGGGAAAAACCACACAGAAAATTTCTGTAATTGAAAGAGACTATACCAAACTATATGATAAATATATTACGCTGGGACCCAATATAAAAACAAAAGGTTTGGGTGCCCACGGCAATCATTATAAATGTGATGACTTTTATGATGATATGATAAATTCTTATCATTTCCCGGTAGAAAAAATTGATGGTAAACTTTATCCATCAATAAAAGAAGATGCTGCTGCTGCAAATGCTGTATTGTATTTATCTTCTTTAACAAACGGTGAATTGACTTACAGAGCTTATAAATATATGGAAGAGAAAACCGGTTTGACTCTTGCCGATCTTGCAGAAGGTAGTCGCGATGTAAGACTTACATTTAAAGATTTGCAGGCACAGCCAAGAAGATATAATACTTCACCTGTTTGGTCCGGTTTGATGAATAACGGAAGAGCTTATTCGGCTTATACATATAATGTTGAACGCCTTGTTCCGTGGAGAACATTAACCGGAAGACAGCACTTTTATATGGATCACGAAATGTACCTTGCTTTTGGTGAAAATCTGCCGACTTATAAACCGTCACCAAGACACGAAGCTTATGGCGATTTAAAAGAAACTTTGAAGAACGGTGAAGCTAAAGTATTGAACTGTTTAACACCGCATGGAAAATGGCATATACACTCAACATATATGGATAATATAAGAATGTTAACTCTTTCAAGAGGTATGGAACCCTGCTGGCTTAATGAAGAAGATGCCAAAGAGCTTTCAATAAATGATAATGATTGGGTAGAAGTTTACAACGATCACGGAGTTTACAGCACAAGAGCTGTTGTTAGCACAAGAATACCAAAAGGAGTTTGTATAGTTTATCATACTGTTGAAAGAACTATATCAATTCCTAAATCACAGGTGCGTGGAAATAAAAGAGCCGGTATGAATAACAGTATAACCAGAGTTCATCTGAAACCAAATTTACTCTCAGGTGGATATGGTCAGTTTTCATATCACTTTAACTATTGGGGACCATCTGCACCAAACAGGGATACGCACGTTGTTGTTAAGAAAATGGATAAAGTGGTGTTTTGATTAATTTGTCAGTCTGAGCTGCTTGCCCCGCTGTGCGGTGGTCGAAGATGGTATTTTAGTAATACATTTACCCTTCGACTTCACTCAGTGTGACGGAAAAAAATATTTTGCGACAGAATTGAAATCAGACTATTGAAAAAAGAAAAAAATATTTGAGCTTGGTGAATAATTAGAATTAAACAGAAAACAATTTTCAACAATAAATAATAATTAAAAAGCTATGGATGTAAGATCACAAATCTCAATGGTATTTCATTTGGACAAATGTATTGGCTGCCATACTTGTTCGATTGCTTGTAAAAATATCTGGACTGATCGTAAAGGCGCTGAATATATGTGGTGGAATAATGTTGAAACAAAACCAGGTACCGGTTATCCTTCCAAATGGGAAGATCAGTCAATTTATAGAGGCGGTTGGGAAAAGAACAACGGAAGAATTTCTCTGAAAGGTTCCGGTAAGTTCAAAGGACTTGCAAATATTTTTCACAATCCTTATCTGCCGGTAATTGATGATTATTATGAGCCGTGGACATATAAATATCTTGATTTGATTGAATCACCTCAGCAAGATGATCAACCTGTTGCGCGACCTGTTTCGTTAATAACCGGAAAACCGATTGATATTAAAGCCGGTCCTAATTGGGATGATGATCTTAGCGGAACTCCTGACTATGCAAGGAATGATCCTAATCTTGAAAATCTTTCACCCGCAGAACAAGAGGCAATGTTCCAACTTGAAAAAATGGCAATGTTTTATTTACCAAGAATTTGTAATCATTGTCTTAATCCTGCTTGTGTTGCTTCCTGTCCGTCGGGTGCAATTTATAAAAGAGGAGAAGATGGCGTTGTATTGATCAATCAGAAAGTCTGCCGCGCATGGAGAATGTGTGTTACTGCTTGTCCGTATAAAAAATCTTATTATAACTGGCATACAGGAAAATCTGAGAAATGTATTTTATGTTATCCAAGACTTGAAGCAGGATTGGCTCCAGCTTGTATGCATTCCTGTGTCGGAAGAATCAGATATTTAGGTGTAATGCTTTATGATGCTGACCGTATTCACGAAGCAGCTTCTGCTAACGATAACAATTTGATTGAAAGTCAGCTTAATATCATTCTTGATCCGTTTGATGAAAAAGTAATAGAAGCTGCAAAAGCAAATGGTATTGCTGATTCAACAATAAATTCAGCTCAAAATTCCCCGGTTTATAAGTTTGTAAAAGAATGGGGATTAGCTTTACCATTGCATCCTGAATTCAGAACTTTACCAATGCTTTTTTATGTTCCGCCATTGTTACCGGTTATGGCATCTTTAAGTGAAGCAAAAAACGGCGCACAGAACGACAAGCTTAATCCGATTGCTAAAAGATGGGATGATAACTGGTTGTATGATACAAGCACAGAAGAGCTCTGGGGAACAATTGATAAAGCAAGATTTCCTTTACAATATATGGCTAATCTTTTTGGTTCCGGTGATACATCAAAGATAAATCCGATACTTAAAAAGATGATGGCAGTCAGAATCCACAGAAGAAGTGTAACAGTAGGTGATATTTCTGCTGAAAAAGTTAATTCGGCATTAACTGATACAGGGTTAACTGCAGAGCAGGCAGATGCAATCTATAATTTAACATCACTTGCAAAATTTGATGAGCGATTTGTTATTCCGCCTGCACATCGTGAACAAGCAATAGAAATGCTTGAAAACACTGGTGATGAAAAAGGCGCAACCGGATTTGGATTTAAAGAAAGACCGGCTAGAGGATCATAATTGACTACAAATAATTTGTTATTATCAATTTATAAAGGAGTTGTTATATGAAATTCAAAATAACAAAAAAAATTATTATGGGTATTGTAACTGGGCTTATTATAGTCGTTATTGCAATACAATTTGTAACTGTTGAAAGGACAAATCCACCGGTAACTGGTGAAATTAATGTAACACCAGAATTAAAATCAGTGTTACAAAAAAGTTGTTATGATTGTCATTCTAATGAAACTGTATGGCCATGGTACAGCAAAGTTGCTCCGGTTTCATGGCTCGTTTCAAAAGATGTTGTTGAAGGAAGAGAAGAATTAAATTTTTCAGAATGGGACAAATACACAGAGAAAAAACGTGCTAAAAAAATGAAAGAAATTATAGAAGAAATAGACAAGGGCGATATGCCCATGACTATTTACACTTTTATGCACAATAATGCAGTGTTGACTGAAAAAGAAAAAGAATTAATTAAAAATTGGGCAAACGAATTTAAAGCACAGGATGATTCTATCTTAAATAATAATCTTGACTAAACATGCATCTAACAAAAAAAGTATATGAACTTTATGCTTACGCATTAAATTATCCTGATGAGAAAGTCCGGGAGAAAATTACTGAGCTTCATATCTGTTTAGATAAAAATTATCCCGATGCTTCCGGAATGATGAATGAGTTTTTTGAATTTGCAAAAGAAACATCAATTTGGAAATGGGAAGAAATATATACCCGCACTTTCGATGTGCAGGCTATTTCAACTCTTGATGCTGGTTATGTTTTATTTGGTGATGATTATAAAAGAGGAGAACTGTTAGCTAATCTGAACAGGGAACACATTAAGTATGAAAATAATTTTTCAACTGAATTAGCTGATCATCTGCCGAACCTTTTATTATTATTAAGCAAACACGATGATGATGATTTTAAAAATGATCTGGTTGGTCTGATTATTAAACCTGCACTTAAAAAAATTATTGATGAATTTGAAACTGTCAATATCGAGAAAAAGAATAAAGTTTATCAGAAGCATCATAAAACTATTATTCAGCAGGAAAAGAAATATGGAACAGTTTATCAGTCTATATTAAAATCACTTTTAATGATTCTGGATATAAACTATAAAGATGATAATAAAAACTTTTTAAATGAAAAAAGCTTTAACTCTGAATTTGCAAAAGAAATGGAATTACCCGAATAGGAAAATATTATGACAATACTAAATAATTTTCTGTTTATAGCGTTACCTTATGTAGCGCTTATCATATTTTTAATTGGTACTATTTACAGATATAAAAGTACGAAGTTTAAATATTCATCGTTATCATCCGAATTTCTTGAAGGAAGAAAATTATTCTGGGGCTCAGTAGCGTTTCATTATGGAATAGTATTCCTGTTTTTCGGACATTTGACTGCATTTCTTTTTCCTAAAGAAGTTCTGTTATGGAACAGCCATTCTGTAAGATTATTAATACTTGAAGTAACTGCCTTTGTTTTTGGTATAACAACACTTGCCGGATTGATTCAACTTTTTATAAGAAGAAAAACTAATCCGAGAATTCAGATGGTTAACAGTAAAATGGATTTGATAATTGAAATATTGCTTCTGGCAGAAATATTTTTAGGATTATGGGTGGCTTATGGATATCGTTGGGGCTCTTCGTGGTTTGCTGCAGTTTTATCACCATATCTGATATCTATCTTTACATTTAATCCGAATATTGAACCAGTTGTAAATATGCCTCTTGTTATACAGTTGCACATTGCTATTGCATTCTTAATTGTATTGCTTATTCCATTTTCAAGATTAGTTCATTTTCTTGTTTTCCCTTTAAGCTATTTGTGGAGACCGTATCAAAAAGTTATATGGAATTGGAACAGAAAAAAAGTTCGCGATCCGCGATCTGTATGGTCTGTAAATAAACCGACTAATAATTAATTAACTAACTATTCTTTTTTAGTTACAGGGTGAGGTTAATTTTATGAATACTGAAAAAGCAGATTTCCGTTCTTATAAAATTTTATTTTTAAACACTCTTGCCTTCTTAATATCATTTGCTGCCTGGACAATTAATGGAATTCTGGTAGCATATCTTGTAGATAATAATATTTTTAAATGGAGCAGTGTTGAAGTTGGCTGGCTGCTTGGCATTCCTGTTTTATCAGGCGCAGTTTTCAGATTCCCAATTGGAATTTTAACTGATAAATTCGGAGGTAAAGTTGTTTTCACCTTGCTTTTACTATTATGTTCTATTCCGATGTATCTGCTTTCATTTGCTAATGATTATTTGATTTTTGCAATCTTAAGTTTTTGTTTTGGTATTATTGGTTCAAGTTTTGCCTGCGGTGTTGCTTATGTTTCTCTTTGGTTTCCTAAGCATCAACAGGGAACAGCTTTGGGTATCTTTGGAGTAGGAACCACAGGTACGGCATTTACAGCTTTTTTGGCACCACGATTATTAAATCTGTTGACTGATCACGGAGCTAATCCGGATGCCTGGAGAAATCTCCCACAAATCTATGCTGCTGTTTTATTTGCAATGGGGATAGTATTCTTTCTTCTTTCAAATAAAAGATTACCTGAAAAAAAGAAATCATTCAAAGAACTTACTCAGCCGTTAAAGCAAGTTCAGGTTTGGCGGTTTGGTTTATATTATTTTCTTGTTTTCGGATGCTTTGTTGCTTTTTCACAATGGCTTATTCCTTATTATGTAAATGCATATTATATGTCATTAATTACAGCAGGACTTTTAACTTCAGCATTCAGTTTACCATCGGGTCTTGTTCGTGCTCTCGGCGGCTGGCTTGCGGATAAATTCGGTCCGCATAAAGTATTGTTCAATGTTTTCAGTGCTTCAATAGTTTTATCTTTTCTTTTGATATTTCCGAAGATGGAAATCTATTCTCCCGGTTCAGGTATTATGGCTGATCAAAGCGGCGTAATTACTGCTGTTAATGAAAATGAAATAATTCTTGATAACCATAGATATCCCTTGTTAAAAAAGTCTGCAGATTTTGATCCTGAATCTGATGCAACTCTTGTTTTGCCAAGAATTAAATCCTGGAATGAGCCTGCAGTTAAAGAAGGTGATCACGTTGAAAAAAGAGAGCTTCTTGCAAAAGGTGTTACAAGAATCTTTTTTCAGGCAAATGTCTGGATTTTTTCAGTACTTGTATTTTTTATCGGAATTGCCTGGGGACTTGGTATGGGCGCAGTTTATAAATTTATTCCAGAATATTTTCCGAATGAAGTTGGAGTAGTTGGTGGAATGGTGGGCGTACTTGGCGGCTTAGGTGGATTTATTGCACCAATAATTTTTGGATATGTTCTTAGCTTTTCAGGTGTCTGGACTTCAAGCTGGTTTTTGATGCTGATTCTTTCTGTAGCTTGTTTAACATGGTTGCATAAATCAGTTACAAAGACTCTGGATCCGAAACTGCTTGAAGGAATGGATAAGAACTGATAATCGTTAATTCGATTATTTAATTATTTGAAAGAATTCTGAAAAAAAATCAGATACTTATCTTAACTGAGCAGGTTACTAAAAAATTATTATATAATTTACTTTTTAAAGATTTTATTCAAATAAAAGAAGAATACACTCTTAATAATTATTTTGTTAAGCAGTGTTTTTATTTGTCATCCAATTAAATCTATTTAAGAATGATCTGATAAATCCGATAAATGCTGCAAGCCATGCTGTTAACGCAAAGTAAATAAAATACTCCGGTATTTTAACAAGAAAATAAATATCCATTGCGTGAGCCATACGGAATGTGCAGGCTGTATACATTCCAAGAGGGAACACAGCACCCCAATACAACGGGTCATATTTAAGCGGAAACCTTTTATAAACATGCCGCCAAATTGCGAGTATAATAAGCATCGGAATCCACCATGTGCCGGTTACCCAATAAAAAATTGTAAATCCCTTTATAAATGGTAACAGAGATTGAACAAATGGTGCGTTATCTGTTTCCATAATCAAAAGTGAACCGGCAAGAGTAGAGATTGCCATTGCACCCATATTAATCCAATAAGGCGGTGAAAGATCTCCCGGAACAAACCTGAAAAAAGTATAACGATAAAAAATAAGTGAGATCATCCAGATGTAAAGCATTCCGCCCCAAAGCCACATACACAATGCTAAAAAATTCATTTGCAATTTAAATGGCTGTTCCAAATGAGAAGCTAACAAGATACTTAATACTGCAATTGATTGTGTTGCAACTACTGCAAGAAGCCACGCACCTGTAATACCTTCATCTAATGATGGTTTATTTTCTTTGACAGTAAAACCTGTAAAGATTGTGTAATTAAAAATAATCCAGGTGACAAGACCAATTATCCAGAGAATAAAAGAAATAAAATAATTATCATAAATAATTATAACCTGACTGCCGAGGATACACGAACCGGCAACAAAGGTAAAAAATCCCGGACCTTTCTGATGATCGATCATATCAGTTAAAAAGTCCTTGTGAAAAAGAATTAACCTTAACGAAGTCAGTATTAGCAGTGAAATGTAAAACCAGACATTCAGCCAAAAAAGTAAATGAGCCAGCCAGACTATTTGTAAAAGATAACTCGAAATAGAAATAATTCCGGTTGACATCACCATCGCAAAATAAGCCGGAGGCAGATCTTTTATATGCTCTTTTAGTTTTGACATAAGAATTTGACTTTTTTAAAGAACTAATTTATTTAGCTGTAAAATAAATTTAATAAAATCAAAAAAGACTAAGAAACTAAATAATATTTAAAAATTCTGATTTACTTAGAAAAAGGATTTTAAGGATTAAGTCAAATTATTAATTTTTTTATTAGGAGTTTATCTTTTTATTCAAATGAATATTTTGTAATTTTTAAAAAAGGGAAAAAGTTAGCAGATAGTAATCTTGGGATTCATGTTTTTTATCCGTACTTTAACTTCCTTTTGAAAAAATAAAAACCATAATAATTAAATAAAAACTAGTGGAGAACTACTATGAAAACTCCATTATTATTCCTTCCAATTGTTATACTTTTTTTGTCTAATATATTTGGACAAGAAAGATTGCACTCACATAAGGATGTTTCTCAAAAAATCAATCAACAGCAAAAAATCATCCAAGATATTAGTACTAATGAAAATAAAATTTTAACTAAAGATGAAACGGATGTTATTTTAAAAGATAAACAACTTGAAATGGTTGGAGGCATTATTAAAAACGATTTTATGATTAATGATGATACTATTGGTTACAGTGATCAAAGGTTTCCAACTATATCTGTAAATGCTTCTGGAGATTTTGTTGTTGCTTGGTCAGATTATAGAAATGATAAATGGGACATTTATTTTCAAAGATATAATAAATTCGGAGTAAAACAAGGATTAAATACTCAAGTATATAGCAGTGCGGGAAATTCAGATAAATTATATCCCACTGTTTCAATGGATATGTTTGGTAATTTCATTATTGCTTGGCAAGAAAATAAAAATGGTAATTGGGATATTTATTTTTGCGGATTTGATAATAATGGCGCTCCTAGAGGTATTATTATGAAAGTAAATGATGATAATGGAAATTCATATCAACAGAATCCATCCGTATCAGTAAATAAAGAGGGAAATTTTATAATTGCTTGGCAAGATGAGAGAAATGGAGATAATGATATTTACTACCAAAGATATAATAAGATGGGTTCCAAAATAGGAATAAATGAGAAAGTAAATGATGATATGGTTAATTCTCATCAATTGTTTCCAGAGGTTTCAATGGATGATGAGGGCAATTTCATAATAGTTTGGCAAGATTTTAGAAATGGAAACTGGGATATTTATTTTCAAGGATACGATTCAATGGTTCTCCCTGGGACATTAATATAAAAGTTAACGATGATGCTGAGAGTGTAAATCAACAACATCCATCTGTATCAACAGATATGATGGGTAATTTCGTAATAGTCTGGCAAGATAAAAGAGATGGAAGTGATGATATATTTTTTCAGAGATATAATAGTAATGGTATTGCAAAAGGTGTAAACACAAAAGTAAATGATAATATAAATAATACAAACCAGAGAGACCCCAGCATCGTATTGGATGAATGGGGTAATTTTGTAATAACTTGGCAAGATGGAAGAAATAATATAGATGATATATTTTTTCAAAGATATGATAATCTTGGATTAAAAATAGGAGGAAACATAAGAGTAAATGATAATATTACTTCTTCTTATTGTAAATATCCTTCTATCTCGACTGACTCTATCGGAAACTTCGTAATTGTTTGGGAAGATGAAAGAAATGAAAATTCAGATATTTATTTGCAACAATATAATTTTAACGGTATAAAAAGCAATAATAATTTAAAAATAAATGATGATGCCGGAAGTAAAGATCAAAGGTATCCAAAAATATCAATTGATGATCTGGGAAATTTTATAATTGTTTGGGAGGATTATCGAGAGGATTCGAAATGTGATATATTCTTGCAAAGGCTAAATAGTGATGGTGCACCATTAGGAGAAAATATAAAAGTGAACGATGATGTTGGATCTTTTTATCAATATGATCCATCAATTTCAGTAAATGGTAATGGAAATTTTGTTGTTGCCTGGTGCGATATGCGAAGTGGCTCGAGAAATGTATATTTCCAAAGATATAATAATTTGGGAGTTCCACAAGGAATAAACACTAGGGCTAATGATCTTAGTGATATAGATGTTTGGGCTAAGGTTAAAGTTTCAATGGATGAGATAGGGAATTTTGTTATTGTGTGGCCGAGAAATGGAAATATTTACTTTCAAAGATATAATCATATAGGCGTAAAACAAGGTGGAAATATAAAAGTTACTGATGATCAAACTATTAGTCTATTGAATCCAGATGTTGCTATGGATCAAACTGGAAATTTTGTAATTGCTTGGGAAGAAGTTAAACAAAATAATCAAGATATATATTTTCAAAGATTTAATAGTATGGGCATAAAACAAGGTCAAAAAATAAAAGTAAATAATAATGATAATAATAGTTATATCAATCTTTCAATTTCAATGAATAAGGTCGGTGATTTTGTAATTGCTTGGCAAGATAGCAGAAATGGAAATTATGATATATATTTTCAAAGATTTAACAGCATTGGAAATTCTCAAGGCCCAAACACAAAAGTTAATGACGATAGCGGTAATGCTGGGCAATCCAATCCTGAAGTTGCAATTGACGAAATAGGTAATTTTGTTATTGTTTGGTCAGATGATAGAGATATCTTAACAAAGCCTGATATTATTGGACAAAGATATCTTTCTAATGGAACTCCTATTGGTGATAATTATAGAATAGTATCAGATGGCCCCAACCATTCCGAAAGATACCCTATAGTAGCAACAAATGGTGAACAGTTAGTTTTTTCTTGGGCGGAAAATAGAATAATTAATTCTGATGACTTGGATATTTATGCTAAAATAGTAGAATGGGATTGGGAGGGTATTACTTCATATACCGAAAATATAAAAGACATAACGAATGAATTTTTATTAGAACAGAATTATCCAAATCCATTTAATCCGAGCACAACATTGTCTTTTAATTTACCTCATCCGTCGTTTGTGACAATTAAGCTCTATGATGTCTTAGGAAGAGAAATAGAAAATATAATAGAAGATTATTACGACGCTGGCTATCATTTTCTTTTATATACTCCCAACTATTTATTGGCTAGTGGAGTGTATTTTTACCAAATGAGGGCTGAAGATATCTCAACAGGTTCAGCCAATACCTATATTTATACTAAAAAGATGATATTAATTAGATAAAACGCTCTAAAATATCAGTAGATATTGGGTTTGTTAATTAATTTTATAAAGTCGATTAATTAAAATTAGAAATATGAATTTTTCCAAAGATGATCCGATAAAAAGATTTGTAGATAAAAATACTGAAGGCGAAGAATTATCACCTATGGATCCGCCAGATGCTTACAATCCTCAGAATATTGAAGCGGTTCCTTATGAGAAGATGCACCCGTTTTTACAGAAGTTGGTAGATGAGCATAAAGCATTTACTGAAGTTTTGAACAAGTTTGAAGAAGCGCTGTTTAAATGGAAAAACAACAACTGGATTTTTAATGATGAAATTAACAAAGGTCTGAAACAGTTTTTTACTTTTTTTGATGAGAAAGTTCCGCTTCATAATTCTAAGGAAGAAAAGAAATTGTTTCCGCTGCTTCATAAAAAATTAGTTGAAGCCGGAGAACACAATTCCGCCGATTCATCAATAACAGGAATAAATATAATGGAAGATGAACATATTAAGGTCGCACAGGTTACTGCTATTGTGTTTAATTTTCTTGGATTGGCGGCAAGACTGCCGGATCAGCAGTCAAGAGAAATTACTTATCAGTCAGCGTTCAATCAGGGAATGGCGATTATTGAAACAATGAAATTACATATCTTTCGTGAAGAAAATATATTGTTTCCGCAGGCTATGCAGTATTTTACCGAACACGAATTCACTAATTTAGTTGAATAAAAAATTGACTGAAGTATCTATCCAATCTCAATCAGAGAGTCAGCAAAAGGAATCTTTCCTGTCTTTATCCAAAGCAGAAAAGATAACTGCATTATGGGCATTAAGTGAATCAACTTTGGGAGGATTACTACACGCTTTAAAATTGCCTTTTCGTGGAATGATTATTTCAAGTGTGGCGATTATTCTGATCGGAATGATAGCAAAATTTTCAGACAAACGCGGACAGATAATTAAATCTACGCTGGTTGTAATATTTATTAAAGCGGCTATTAGTCCGCATAGTCCTGCAACAGCTTATCTTTCAGTTTTACTTCAGGGATTGATCGGTGAATTATTATTCTTTTCTAAAAGGTTCACTCTTATCTCTTCATTAATATTTGGAATAATTGTTTCATTACTTAATGGTTTTCAACGAGTTTTAGTTTTAACATTGATTTATGGGAATACATTATGGAAAAGTTTTAATGATCTGTTAAACTACATTGCTGAAGAATGGCTTCTTATTACCATAAACAATCCGATTAATTTTAGTTTGATATTGATTGCTTTATATGTTGGGATGCATTTGCTGATTGGTATTGCTGCCGGAATATTCGCATACAGAATTCCCAAATCAGTTGAAATAAAACTTAAAGAGCCTGCTGTATTTATTCCAATTACAGATACTGTTTCAGATGAAAAGAAAAATAAAAGATCCAAAAAACGTAAATGGTTAAAGCCCTCAGCAATTGTAATACTGATAATTGCATCTGCTATAGTTATACTAAGTTATTTTTATCCTTTGTCAGATAAGATCATTGTAAACGATATATTGATTATGATTTGCAGATCAATACTTATAATGTCATTATGGTTTTTTGTATTTGCACCAAAAGTTAAAAACTATGTTAAAAAATTTTTCTATAACAGACAGAATAAGTATGCAAAAGATATTGATTTGTTTTTAACGTCCATTCCAACTTTAAAAGGATTGATTGCAGCAAGTTGGAAGAGCACTTCAGATTATAAAGGGATTAAAAAACTTAATTTATTTATTATTACATCGTTGGTGTATCTTCTTCAGGATTATAAATCAGTTTGACTATAGAAAATATTTATTAAATATAATTTAGTTGTAATGTATAACGATATTACAGGAATAATTCTCTCCGGCGGCAGAAGCAAAAGAATGGGCGTGAACAAAGCAATGCTTAAGATTGGAGATAAAACACTGATTGAAAGAACAAGCAATTTAATATCAGCTATATTTAAAAAAGTTTTGCTTATCACCAACACACCTGATGAATACAGTTTCCTTGGATTAGAAACTTTTGAAGATATTTATAAAAATGTTGGACCTCTTGCAGGCATTCATTCCGGATTAATTAATTCAATAACAAAAAAAAATTTTATAATTGCCTGTGATATGCCATTTATTACTAAAGAACTGATTGAGTTTATAGTTAATTATAAAACTGATAAGTCAATAAAAATTCCAAAAGCAGAAGGCGTTACTCAGCAGCTTTGCGGAATGTTTTCAGAAAGTGTTCTTAATGAAATTGAAAAAATGATTTCCGGGAGTGTGTCTGATAATAATGAAAATAATAGTAAGAAAAACATAGGCTTTAAAGTTCAGCATTTATTTCAAATGGTAGATACAGAAATAATAGATGTTGAAAATAAGTTTGTTAGGTATGAAAAGGGGATGTTTATGAATATAAATAACGAAGATGATTTTGAGGAAGCAATAAAAAGAATAAAGGGATAAAAAATATTTCACGCTAAGGCGCAGAGCCCGCAGAGATTTTTTTTATTCTTAAGAAAAAAGACTTATGAATTTTATTAAACTTCACAATTTAATGATAAAGTGATTGCTTCAATTTCATTAAAATATATTACGCTATTTTAATAAAACTGATTTTATTGTTTGCTGATATTCATTGGCTTTCATTTGAATAAAATAAATTCCACTTGGAAGTGTGTTCCCTTCATTGTCTTTCCCATTCCATTGAAAATTATGTTCTCCAGCGGGAAGATTTTCTTCTAAAAGCAGTTTTATTTCTTTTCCCAACACATTGAAAACTTTGATTGAAACAACTGAAAATTCCGGAATCTCAAACCTGATGCTTGTTGAAGGATTAAATGGATTTGGATAAGCTCTTAGTGAAAAATTGTTTGGTATTGTATTGTCTTCTTTTTCAACACCAACTATAGTTCCCATTGTTATACCATTTATTATTGCCCCTTGTAAATAATAGCTTCCATCGTTAAAAATAAAATGCCAGACTATACCCAGCCCCTTATTTAAAAGGATTGGAAATGAACCATCATTAGGTGTCCAAAGAGTATCCACTGAATCAATTTGGACATCTTCAAATACCTTTGCTTCATTGGGTTTCTGAAGAAATGTATAATAGGTGTAATCTAAATATGTAAATGAAATTCCTCTTCCACTCTGTGGATAAAACAATGGTGCGCAAATTAACCAGACTGTGGAATCCGGACAAGTAAAGTCTAAAAATTTATATTCTAACGTTTCGCAAGATATAGAATCTCCAAAGTATCTATAAACATAACTATCTTGTTTTCTATCAAACCAAATTCCTTCTAGACCTAGATCAAAATATTTTTTATAAAATATTTTATATTCTTTTCCATTTGGCATTAAAGTATCACCGAGTATCTTGATACTGAAGTATTTTGGTCCTTCACCAGTCCAAGCCATATACTCCCAATAATTACCTGCTTGCGTCGGAAACCAATCCGTTGTATCAACCTGTGCTTTTATAAATCCAACAGCAACAATTATTAAAAATATGATTGCTTTAAGAGTTTTCATTTTATAATTCCTTGGTTAATAAATAGATTTCTAATTTTTCCAATCTATGTGAAACCAGTTGGGTAAAAGTAAATGATAAATACTAAAAGCTCAAGATTAAATGAGCAGTATTTTTTTGTAAAAATAACAGAAGATAGAATATTTCACACTAAGTCGCAGAACCGCAAAGATTTGTGTTGTGAACGCTATTGCCTCCTAGTTGGAACACGGATTTAACTCTGTGTTACTCCGTGTCTTCTTTGTGGCTCTCCGTGTAAGGAATTAAAAAGCAGGAGTCAGAAGTCAGAAGATTTTTTCACGCAGAGGTGCAGAGCCCGCAGAGATTTTTTTTATTCTTAAGAAAAAAGACTTATGAATTTTATTAAGCTTCACAATTTAATGAAAAAGTGATTGCATCAATTTCATTAAAATATATTACGCTATTTTAATGAAACTGATTTTTATGATTGTTTATGATCATAACTGATCTTAATAAATCAGTCTGATCAGCGTGCTATTGTTCAAAAAATTTAAAACATTAAACTTAGAAATAATATTATTACATCATTCCTTTGCTTCTGTTGATGTATGTTTGCTTTTCTTTAGTTTCCAGTCTACACCCAATGAACCAGAACCAAATATAAAATAAACTAAAAGCAGAACAAGAACCAAAACAGATAATTCGAGTGACTGTCCAACTGAGAGAAGTCCTTGTTTAAGATGAATAAGGAAAACCGCACCAAATAGAATCGGAATCTGAATCAGTGCAGCAAGGCGTGTAAGAAATCCAATAGCTAATAGAAAACCTCCGGCAGTATGTGCAATTGTAATATAAGAATACCACCAATACGTCCTGTCTTCTCCTGCAAGACGGGCAATAGTATCAGGATCTGAAAACAGTAAAATACCTCTTACAAAAAGTGCTGTACCCAGGAAAATTCTTATAAGAGAATAAGCGAGTGAGCTGTTATTATCAAGAATCGACCAAAAGCTTTTAGATTTCATTAGCTATCCTTTTTATTGTAAATATTATCAGTAATTGAAAAAATTATTTTTTATTACTAACATCTTCCTGAACTTTTGTAAGAAGATATTCAGCAACAGCTTTCGCTTCATCAGGTTTTAACCCCGGATTTGGCATTGGAGGATATGCTTCATTGACGCGAACCGGATTTCTGATAAATGAAATAAGCTGATTTTCTTTATTAAAATATTTTGGTATTACTTCATCGTGAGGCGGACCAACTAATTTTTTATCGAAAGAATGGCAGGGTGCACATTTAACCTGATAAATCTCTTCAGCATTTATTTCAGGAGCTTTGTCTTCGCCTTTCAATGCAGCAAGTTGTATCTGATATTCATTATTCAGTTCTGTAAAGTTTAATTTGTTGGCTCCGAAAATAATCATCTGATTATTTAAACCGTAAGTAAGTAAAAAAAGTATAATTGCAACTACTAAATATGCTGCAACTGTTTTGTTGATCTTTTTGTAAAGCAGATAAAACAGATGATAACCAATAAATAAAAAGATAAGACCAAGAATTAAATAAAGGAAATATCCAGCGGTAAGAAAATTATCCGGCATCATCATCATATCCATGATAATAAATAAAGGGATCAAGCCGGCAGCCGTGAAAGAGATATTTAAAATGAATTTTTTTGCTATCTCAGTGTATTCTTCATCGTCTTCTTTCGGTGGAGTTTTTATGTTGAAAATACCAAAGACGAGAAATGCACCTGTAATAACAAGAGAAATCAATAATAAAAGCACAAATCTGATAAGCACAACTGTAGTAAATAAATATCCGATTCCTGCTGCTGTCTGTGAAGATTCAATAAATATAGAATTGGTAAGCGCTGCAACAAATAACCATAAAGAAAAAAACAAACTTATTGAACCAAATAATCCGGAATAAATATCTGATTTTCTGAAATCGTCCAGTGAGTTTTTGTATCTGTAAACAAAAAGCAATCCAATAAATGAAAATACCAACGAATAAACGAAATAATCAGAGATAGAAGTATTTTGTGATTGATATAACTGAGAAAAAATGATAATCATTGTAATAATTGGCAAAATACAGAATGCTATACCGGTTGTTTTATTGAACAAAACAATATCCATTATTCCTTTTGAGAGCCGGTTATAATTTGGGTCCAGACTTTTGCTTAAATTTTTCTTCAGATAAAATGATAAAACAGTACCCCATAAAGAAATACTGCTGAAAACAATGAAAAGAAAGATCATAATTATTAGCATATAACCAAGTAGTTCAATATGCTCAAATGATTGAGGTAGTGCGAGTTTATTAAGCCAATCCATTGGTAAAATTATTTTTAGTTTAAGAAAAAATCATTAATAATTCTGATGACAGAGCTAAAACCGCTGTATCAAATTAATTAAAAAAGTTAATTGATCGTCCATAATCAGATAATTAGGTCGTGTTTAAGATAGCACTATAATTTATTTCTGTCAACGGTACATGATACTAAAAATGAATATAAATTAAATAATAAATACTGATTTATAGTAGTTTAATCTTCCTTGATTATCCTCTATAACTTAGCTATTTTTAATCAGACAAAAATATCTGATTTTTAGCAAATATATGACGGTTTTGTTTTCTAAAAAATGTGAATACGGTTTGCAAGCGATCCTGTATATGGCTGCTCAGGAAGAAGACCGGATTTGTTCTGCTGAGGAAATATCAAATAAATTAAGCATTCCTAAAGAATTCGTTTCAAAAATTTTACAAAGCCTAACACTTAACGGAATTGTTGAATCAAAAAAAGGTAAAACAGGGGGCTTTAAACTTTCAATCAACCCTTCGAAGATAAAGTTAATTGATATTGTAGAAGCAATTGATGGTCTTGAAAGTTTCAATTCCTGTGTCCTTGGATTTTCTAATTGCTCTCCTAAAAATCCATGTCCTGTTCACAAAGAATGGGGTGAATTAAGAAACAAAGCTTATGAAATGTTAAGTTCAGAAACTATAGATAAATTCAAAGAGAAAACTTTAACTAAAATTGGTGTTCTCTAAGATTTGTCGGTTAAGAAAAATTGAGTTGGTAAAATGGATAAAACAAAAATAAAAACTGAAAAAATAAAAATAATCCGTAATGATGAAAAAGGAATTCAAAAAATAAGATTTATAATTCAGGCATTATTTGCTGCTTTATGTATCTGGATTGGAGTTGAGTTCTATTTATTTAATCAGTATCTGGAAACAAACGGTGCTGCCGCATTTTATTCCAGACCGCCCGGAGTTGATGGTTTTCTTCCTATCAGCTCTTTTATGAGCTTTTATTTATTTCTGAAAACCGGAATAATACATTTCGCTCATCCGGCAGGATTTTTTATTTTCTTTGCAATCATTTTAATCTCATTAGTATTCGGCAAATCGTTTTGCAGTTGGTTCTGTCCGATTGGTTTTATATCAGAACTGATTGGAGATTTTGGTGAAAAAGTTTTTAAACGAAGATTGAAACTTCCAAAATGGCTGGATTATCCTTTAAGAAGTTTGAAATATTTACTGTTAGGTTTTCTTGTTTACTCAGTTGTTTTTATAATGACTGAAGCTGCGTTAAAAGCATTTCTTGATAGTCCATACAACATCGTATCTGATGTTAAGATGTATAGTTTCTTTGCAAACATTTCTGAAACAGCTTTGATTGTAATTGCTGTATTGTTTGTCCTTTCTATTGTAATAAGAAATTTCTGGTGCAGATTTCTTTGTCCATACGGAGCTCTGCTTGGTATTTTATCATTGCTCAGCCCGAATAAAATTCAAAGGAATGCTAAAAGCTGTATTGATTGCGGACTTTGCAATAAAGCCTGTCCTTCTTTTATAAAAGTTGATAGTGTAAAGACAGTTATATCTGATGAGTGTTCAACCTGTCTAAATTGTGTTGATGTTTGTCCTGTAAAAGATACTTTAGAGTTGAAAACAATTCTTCCCGGCAGAAAGAGAATAAGCAAAAAAGCAGTTGCAATCGGAGTAGTATCAATATTTATGATAGTTACCGGTTTTGCTATGCTTACAGGAAATTGGCAGAACAATATCACAAAAGAAGAATACCTGATGCACTATAAGATAATGAACAGTTATGGTCATCCTACCGGCACAAAAGAATTTAAAAAGCTCAATAAAGAAGTTGAGATGCAAAATCAAAGTTTAATCAAATAGGTTTTAATTTTTCATCATTTATTTAAAGCATTAAAAGGGGATAATTGATAAAGCTTAATGCTTAAAAAATATTTAAAGATAAATAATAATTATAAACTGTTTCCGAAGGTTCTTTGAAAAGCAAAAGATTAAAGAAAACAGTATATTATTACAGTTGAAAAAATAATTTTTGATTTGAATACTATGGCTGCCTGCCTGTGTCTTACTTTAGACAAGGGGAAAAGATTTTGTAGGAAAAGTAATATAGTTGCTTATTTTGAAGGATCTTGTTCGAATAAAAAAAAATCAGTTCTAAAAAATTCAATATAAAATAAAAACAAATTCATTAGACTATGAAAAAAGTAATAGATAAAATAAAACCACCTCCAAAGTGGAGATTACCTGTTCTTTTCAGTCTTGGAATAATAACAGGATTATTTTTCTTTATTGTTCATGTTGCAAGAGCAACATCTTATCTTTCAGATAAACCGGAAGCCTGTGTAAACTGCCATGTAATGGCTCCGCAATATGCAACCTGGGAAAGAAGTAATCACGGCAGGTTTACTGTTTGTAATGATTGTCATGTTCCGCAGGATAATATTTTTAAAAAATATTATTTCAAAGCAACAGATGGATTAAGACATTCATATATGTTTACTTTCAGACTTGAGCCGCAGGTTATTAGAATTCACGAAGCCGGAAGAAACGCTGTTCAGCAAAATTGCATAAGATGTCATATCGAAACTATTCATCCGATCTCGGTCAGAGCAATAAGCAATCAGAAAATACAGGAAGAAGGAGATGGATATTGCTGGGATTGCCATCGTGAAGTTCCTCACGGAAGAGTAAACAGTTTATCGTCAACTCCTTATGCAAGAGTGCCTGTTTTAACTTCACCTGTTCCGGAATGGATTGAAAAAAGTTTAGGTATAAAAAAGAATTAATTATTAATAAATCAATTAGGATAAAATTATGAAACCAATTAGTGAAATAGTAAAAAACAAACCGTGGCTGGGTTGGGTATTGTTTTTTGCAACTGCAGTCGTAGTATTTTTAATTGGATTATTTGCTTCTTCAATTATTGAAAGAAGAAGTGAAGCCGTAACACTTCAAGTAGTTAAGACAATAAATGATTGGGAACCAAGAAATGAAGTATGGGGAGAAAATTATCCTCGTGAGTTTGAGTCCTATCTGAAAACTCTGAATACAGATTTTGCGAGTAAGCACGGTGGTGCAAAGATGATTGACTATCTTGAAAAATATCCTGAGCTTGTTGTAATGTGGGCTGGTTATGCTTTTTCAAGAGAATATAATCAAGGCAGAGGACATGGTTATGCAATTCAGGATGTAAGAAATATATTAAGAACAGGAGATAATAATTATTCACCTCAACCGGCAACTTGCTGGACTTGCAAAAGCACAGATGTGCCCAGAGTTATGAATGAAATTGGTGCTGAAAATTTCTATAAGAAAAAATGGACTGATCTTGGTTCCGAAATTATTAATCCAATTGGATGTCAGGATTGCCACGATCCGAAAACGATGAATTTAAGAATTACTCGTCCGGCACTTATTGAGGCATATCAACGCAAAGGGAAAGACATTACACAATTTTCCAGACAGGAAATGCGTTCGCTGGTTTGTGCACAATGTCATGTTGAATATTACTTCAAAGGAGACGGTAAATATTTGACATTCCCTTGGGATAACGGTTTTAGTGCAGATGACATGGAAGCTTACTATGATAATCTAGAATTTTCTGATTGGACACACGCATTAAGCAGAGCTCCGATGTTAAAAGCTCAACATCCTGATTACGAATTATTTATGACAGGAATACATGCAATTCGCGGTGTTTCTTGTGCAGATTGCCATATGCCTTACAAATCAGAAGGCGGAGTTAAGTTTACAGATCATCACATTCAATCGCCATTAAACAATGTTGCAAACACTTGTCAGGTTTGTCATCGTGAGGATACCGAACGATTGGTTCAGGATGTATATGACAGACAGGATAGAATTGAAGAGATAAGAAGAATTGCTGAAAAGACTTTAGCTGCTGCACACATTGAAGCTAAAGTTGCTTGGGATAACGGCGCAACAGAAGAACAGATGAAACCAATATTAAAACTAATCCGTCACGCTCAATGGAGATGGGATTGGGTTGCTGCTGCTAATGCTTATGGATTTCACGCACCGGTTGAAGCACTAAGGGTTCTTGGAACTTCTATACAAAAAGGAGAACAGGCAAGAAGAGAAATCGCAATTCTGTTTTCTAAAAAAGGATGGAAATACCCGATTGATATGCCTGATATCTCTACAAAAGAAAAAGCTCAGATATTTATCGGTTTAAATCCTGAAAAGATGAAAGCTGATAAACAAGAATTTCTAAAAACCACAACTGTAAAATGGGATCAGGAAGCAAAACAACGGCAAGGATTTTTATACGAGTATAAGTTAAAAGACTAATAACTTAAAGAATCTAAGGTCACACTGAGCTTTCTAATCTGTTCTATTGAAGTTGCAAAAGGGTGGCCTTTAATTTTTATTTAATTTTATTCCCTCGAAAGAGGGAATTTTTTTGAGGTTGCTTTAAAACAGTCATTCCATCTGTCAGAGGCGGATTATTTCGAAATCGGATATTTATCCAATTTTCCCTTTTATTCTCATTGCTTGTTAACAATAATTTAGATATGTTTATCCCGCAATGTTTGGAAAAACTAAAATATTTTCATTTTTATTTCTGTTTGTTGTCTCTACTACAGGACTGCCAATTACTATTAATCTTTGTAAGATGGCTGTTTCTGAAAGGGAACAATGCACAATGCATCAGGAACCTGTCAGTTCAAATTGTTGTTCCGAAGAAACTTCTGATTCCGGACCATCAATTTCATTTGACAAATCCAGTTGCTGCCAGACAGAATTTGTTTATAAAAAAGTTGAGGACCAATATCTTCTTAATAAAACTAATTTAGATTTTTCAGATGATGAAAATATTTTACAAGCTGTGGAGATTGTTCCTTTGCTTACAGAAATTTCAAACAATGTATCTTACTTTAACGATTCCTCACCACCTTTTTTAATAGATCCCGATCTATATATTACAAACTCAATACTTCTGATTTGATCCTTCCATTTTCCTTTTCTCTGGACTGATGTAATTAGTCCGCCTATACTTTTTTAGTATTTAAAATTTATTTAACTCATTTACTTTTCTTTTCATAGCATTAAAAGAAAAGCTTGAGGTTAAAATAATTACAGGAAATAATTAAGATGAACAAAATCAGAATTTTAATAATTGGATTAGTAATATTTATAAGCAATTCATTTGCACAACATCAATCGCTTCGGGAATTGATTGACCTGGCATTGCAGGTAAGTCCTGAACTGAAAATGTATCAGGCAAAGATTAATGCTTCGGAAAACAGGATTCAGCAAAACACAAATCTTCCCGATCCGATGCTAACCCTTGGTGTAATGAGCCTTCCGCTTCCATCATTTTCTTTTAATAAAGATATGATGACTGCAAAGGTTGTTGGCTTAAGTCAGGAATTTCCTTTTCCCGGAACACTGAGTGCAAAAGAAAATGTAAACAGCAAAGATTTTGAAATTGTAAAACAGGAATACAACGATAAACGAAATGAGATCATAAAAGAATTAACTCAGAGTTATTACGAATTAATTTACATTCGGAAAGAAATTCAGTTAACCGGAGAATCACGGCAGCTGATGAAGCAAATACTTGATGTTGTAAGATCGATGTATTCTGTTGCGGACGCAAGTCAGCAAAACATTTTCAGAGTTGACCTCGAGCTTACAAAGATGTCTGATATGCTCGCAACTTTGAAAAGTGAAGAGGATGAACAATTATCAGCAATTAATTCTTTGCTGTTAAGAAATCCATCTGACAAAATAGAAACCGATTCGCTTCCTGAAATAAATTTTATTCAGTTTAATATTGATGAACTTATTTCGAAAGCGGAAGCAAATCGTCCTTTCCTCAAAGGTATTCAGCTTGCTGAAGAAAAAGAAAAGTTAAATCAATCCGCCGCAGAATATGATTTCTATCCGATGTTCAAGCTTTCCGCTCAATATGCTTTCAGAAGTGAAGTTGAAGGAATGAAGCCTGACAATATGATTTCAGTTATGCTTGATATTTCTTTACCGTTAAATTATGGCGGGAAAGTAAGTGCAATGGTTGATGAAACAAAATCAATGCAGGAAATGTATCGTGAACAATACTCGGCTTCAATTCAAATGCTGAAAAGAGAATTCGGTATGAGAACAGCAAAATTGAAATCGCTTAAAGAAAGAATTGAACTGGTTGAACAAGGTTCTTTTATACAAGCAAAAGAAAATTTTAAATCTGCGCTTTCATCATATCAGGTAGGTGAGATTGATTTTATGAATGTAATTGAAGCACAGGATAATCTTTATACAATTGAGAAGAATTTATATCGGCTTAAAACAGATTATCTGAAACAAATAGCTGAGCTTGAATTTTTAACAGGAACAAAAATGAATTAAATGATTTTCTTTGTAATGGCTGCTATTTGCTTTTGTCAATCTGAGACTGGCGATAACAAAAAAGTCACACTTCGATAAACTCAGTGTGACAGTTATAGTAACCTACAAATCATAGCCGAGTTTAGTTCTTTTTATTAGTTAAATGAAATTCAGATGAAGTGAAAAAATAAATTTTTAGGAGTTAAAAAATTGAATAAGAAAATTTTAATAATCATAATAATAGCTGTCGCAATACTTATTCCGGTTTATTTTTTATTTATTGCCGGCGGTTCTTCTGATACTGCTTCAGGAGAGAAGCAGCTTTATACTTGCGGAATGCATCCGCAGATAATTTCTGATGAACCGGGAATTTGTCCGATATGCGAAATGAAATTGGTTCCGATAAAAAATACAAATCAAAAATCCGGTGAAAGAAAGATTCTTTATTATCGCAACCCGATGAATCCGAGTGTAATTTCAGATCATCCACAAAAAGATGAAATGGGAATGGATTATGTTCCGGTTTATGAAGATGAAGCCGGCGCTGAAGGTGTTGTAACGATTGATCCGCAGGTTCAGCAGAATATGAATATCAAAACTGAAATTGTTGAGAACAAAAAACTTTCATCGCAGGTTACAACTAATGCTGTTCTGGTCACCGATGAAACTAACGAATATATAGTTACCACAAAAGTTGATGGCTGGGTTGAAAAGCTTTATGTGAATTATACCGGTCAACAGGTTTCAAAAGGTGCAAAGCTTATGGATATCTACTCACCGATGCTTGTTTCTGCACAACAGGAATTATTAACAGCACTTTCATATCAAAGCTCATTGAATGCAAGCTCACTCGAAGAGATTAAAAACAGCAGCAACGAAATGTTAAAAAATGCTGTAAGAAAATTGCAGCTGCTAAATGTTTCCGATTCTGAAATTGAAAGATTGAAACAAACCCGTGAAGTGAAAACTTATGTTACACTTTATGCTCAAAACTCAGGAACAGTTCTGGAGAAAAACATTCTCGAAGGTCAAAAGATAATGGCTGGCGAACCACTTTTGAGAATTGCCAGTTTAGCTAACCTCTGGTTAACTGCAGAAATTTATGAATATGAAATTCCGAAAGTAACAATCGGTTCAAAAGCAGAAATCAACTTTGATTACTTGCCGGGAAAAACTTATCAAGGAAAAATTTCATTCATTTATCCGACACTTGATGAACAATCAAGAACAGTTAAAGTAAGAATTGATGTTCCGAATTCAAAAGGAGAGCTTAAGCCCTCAATGTTTGCAAATGTTGTAATTGACGGACCAGCTTTAAAGCCGACTCCTGTTATTCCGGAAAATGCTGTTATCAGAACAGGTAAAACAGATATTGTCATTGTTGATCTTGGTGACGGAAAATTCAAGCCTCAGCAAGTTAAACTTGGAATTTATTCTGAGGGCTATTATCAGGTATTAAACGGGTTGAGTGAAGGAAACAAAATAGTAACATCAGCACAATTCCTGATTGATTCAGAAAGTAATTTAAAAGCAGCAGTCAATCAGTTTCAATCAGGAGCTGTAACTCATTCTTCTGATAGAACTGAAATACCTGAAATGAAAGATGATAAAGAAAAAACACGAGACGATAAACAAAAAACAAAAACTGAAATGCCGGGAATGAAAAAGAATGAAGAAGAACATAATCATTCATCGTCAATCGTTCATCAAGGAATGATAGATGTTGAATCAATCGATAAAAATAAAGATGGTAAGCTTTGGGAATGCCCGATGGATTGGAATGTAATTTCAGATGAATCAGGAAGATGTCCGTTGTGTAATATGAAATTGAAAGAGTATTCGATTGCCGAAATAAAAGCTAATCTTAATAAGTATGGTTTTGAATACAAGAAATAATTGAGTGTCATTCCGTCCGCCAGAGGCGGATCGTTTCGGAATCTCTTAACTAAAATATTAAGACCCTGAAACAAGTTCAGGGTGACACTAATAGAAGGAAATTAAATGACATCAGATCAAAACAAAGAAGGATTGATCTCAAAACTTATTGAGTGGTCAATCAACAATAAATTTTTGGTAATTATTTTTACCGTTGCAATCATTGCTCTTGGTATCTGGGCATTGTTGACAACTAAGGTTGATGCAATTCCGGATTTGAGCGATGTTCAAGTTATAATTATGTCTGAGTATGAAGGACAAGGACCACAGATTGTTGAAGATCAGGTAACTTATCCTCTGACAACAAAAATGCTTTCAGTTCCTTTTGCAAAAGATGTAAGAGGTTTCTCAATGTTCGGACTTTCAATGGTGTATGTAACTTTTGAAGATGGAACTGATATTTATTGGGCGCGAAGCAGAGTATTGGAATATCTCAGCACAATTCAAGCGCAGATGCCTGCAGGTGTTAAAATGCAGCTCGGTCCGGATGCAACAGGTCTTGGATGGGTTTATCAATATGTATTAAATTCAGATAAACATGATTTGCAGGAACTTCGTTCAATTCAGGATTATTTTTTAAGATATGAACTTAATTCGATTGAAGGTGTTTCTGAAGTTGCAAGTGTTGGCGGATTTGTAAAACAATATCAGGTAAATATTGATCCGACTAAACTAGCCTATTATAATATTCCTTTGCAGATGGTCGAGATGGCAATCAAGAGAAGCAACAATGATGTTGGCGGACGAGTTATCGAAATGGGCGAAATGGAATATATGGTTCGTGCACTTGGTTACATTAAAAATGTTGATGATTTGAAAAATGTTGCAATTGGTAATTCACCAAAAACCGGAGCACCGATTTATTTAAGAGATATTGCAACTATAGATATTGGTCCGGAACTTCGCAGAGGACTTGCTGATTGGAATGGAGAAGGTGAAACTGTCGGAGGAATTATTGTTATCCGTTACGGTGAAAATGCTTTATCTGTAATTAATAAAGTAAAAGAACGACTTGCAGAATTAAAAAAATCTTTACCTGATGATATTAAAATAGATGTTGCTTATGACAGGTCGACGCTGATAGAAAGTGCAATTGATAATCTTAAAGGAAAATTATTTGAAGAGACATTGATTGTTGCATTGGTGATTATTGCTTTCCTTCTTCACATAAGAAGTTCTTTTGTTGCGATCTTCACATTGCCAACTGCAGTTTTGTTTTCATTTTTAATAATGCGTCTGCAAGGAATAAATGCAAACATTATGTCGCTTGGCGGAATAGCTATTGCAATCGGTGCGATGGTTGATGCATCAATTGTAATGGTTGAAAATGCAGCGACACATCTTTCTGCAGAAAAAGATAAACCATTAAGCGAAAGAAAATCTCATTGGGCGGTTATTCTTGAATCAGGAAAGGAAGTTGGACCTTCAATCTTTTATTCACTTTTAGTAATTACTGTTTCATTCCTGCCTGTCTTTACACTTGAACAACAGGAAGGAAGAATGTTTAAACCGCTTGCATTTACAAAAACTTATGCGATGGCTGGTGCTGCAATCCTTGCTGTGACAATTGTTCCGGTTTTAATCGGTTATCTTGTTCGCGGGAAATTAAGAAAGGAAGAAGATAATCCGATAACAAAAATTCTTATAAAAATTTATCATCCGATTGTAGATTTTGTAATGAACAAAAGATGGTGGGTGATGGGAACTGCTTTAGCAATAATACTTGTTACAATAATTCCGTATTCCAAACTTGGTTCAGAATTTATGCCTCCATTATATGAAGGCGATTTGCTTTATATGCCGACAACTCTTCCCGGAATTTCAATTACAAAAGCTAAAGAGATACTTCAGCAGACTGATAAGATTATAAAAACTTTTCCCGAAGTTGAATCAGTTTTTGGTAAGATCGGAAGAGCGGAGACAGCAACTGATCCGGCACCGTTAACAATGATCGAAACTACAATTCTTTTGAAACCGCAGGAACAATGGCGCGAAGGTATGACTCCTGATAAACTGGTTGATGAACTTGATAACGCTGTTCATATTGCTGGTTTAACAAACTCCTGGACGATGCCGATAAAAACAAGAATTGATATGCTTTCAACTGGAATTAAAACTCCGATTGGGATTAAGATTGCCGGACCTGATCTTGCATTGCTTGATAGTCTTGGAGAAAAAGTTGAAGCATTGGTAAAAAATGTTTCAGGCACTCGTTCTGCTTTTGCAGAAAGATCTCTCGGTGGAAATTATGTTGATTTTGAAATTGATCGTAACGCAATTGCTCGATATGGATTAACAGTCAGCGATATTCAGGATGTTTTTAATACTGCTGTTGGCGGAATGAACATAACACAAACTGTTGAAGGTTTGGAAAGATATCCTGTTAATATGAGATATCAGCGAGATTACAGAGAGAATATTGATCAGCTTAAACGGGTTCTTGTTTCACTTCCATCAGGAGGAAGCGTTCCATTGGAACAACTAGGAAAAATTGTTATCAGGGTTGGTGCTTCAATGATCAAATCTGAAAATGCAAGACCGAATGTTTGGGTTTATATTGATATTCATGATATTGATGTTGGAACATATATTAAGAATGCAAAAGAAGTAATTGATAAACATCTCGTTCTGCCGGCGGGTTATTCAATTAAATGGAGCGGACAGTTTGAGTTTATGGAAAGAGCAGAGTCACATCTTTTACTTGTGATTCCATTAACACTTTTAATCGTAATTGTTTTGTTATATATGAATACAAAGTCTGCAATAAAAACCGGAATAGTTCTGCTTGCTCTGCCGTTTTCAATGGTTGGCGCAATTTGGTATTTGTATTTAGCAGGATTTAATCTTTCGGTTGCAGTGTGGGTTGGAATAATTGCTCTGCTAGGTGTTGATGCTGAAACCGGAGTTGTAATGCTTTTATATCTTGATATTTCTTATGAGAAGTTTAAGAAAAACGGAATGTTAAAAAGTCTTGATGATCTTCGTGAAGCGGTTTTTGAAGGAGCAGTAAAAAGAATAAGACCAAAGATGATGACTGTTATGACAACATTGCTTGGCTTGCTTCCGATAGTGATCGGACTTGGAACAGGATCGGATGTAATGAAAAGAATCGCTGCACCGATGGTCGGTGGAATTCTGACAAGTATGATTATGGAACTTACTGTTTATCCGGCAATATTTTTTGCGATTAAGAAGAGAGAGATGAAAAATATTGTTGATGAAAGTAACTAATGAACTCATCCCCTTGCCCCTTCTCTTAGGAAGAGAAGGGGGATTTGTCCCTCTCTTTTTAAGAGAGGGAAGAAGGGTGAGTTAATATTTAAGTAAAAATTGAAATGATTAAATAAAGATATTTGGTATTATTAAAAAATATTTTCCTTTTAAGTAGGAATTAGGTGAACTCATCCCCTATCCCCTTCTCTTAAGAAAAGAAAGGGAGGATGTCCCTCTCTTTTTAAGAGAGGGAAGAAGGGTGAGTTAACTATTAAGAAAGAATGAAATGAGTCTAAATAAAAAACGGGAACTGAGAGAATTAGCAAAGGTAGTTTGCCGGGATTTGAGAAAAAATTCTACTAAAGCTGAACAAATGCTATGGAAGTTTCTGCGAAATAGAAATTTAGATGGAAGAAAATTTTTAAGGCAACATCCGTTGTTTTATGATTTAAATGGGAAAGAATCCTTTTTTATTGCAGATTTTTATTGTCACGAAGAAAAATTAATTATTGAACTTGACGGTGAATATCATAAATACAGACTAGCTGAAGATAATTTAAGAAGTGATATCATAAAATATTTTGGAATTAGAATCATCAGATTTAAGAATGAAAAAGTAATAGATGATTTAACAAATGTGATTAAGGAAATAAAAAATAATTTTATGGTGAACTCATCCCCTCGCCCCTTCTCTTAGGAAGAGAAGGGGGATTTGTCCCTCTCTTTTTAAGAGAGGGAAGAAGGGTGAGTTAATAATTAAGGAAAAACAGAAAACTATTAAATAGAGACACTAAATTAACTAAGACTATAATTAACACTTAATATTATTAACCAACAAAGGAGTAACACAATGTTAAAACAATTCGTAATCGCTTTCGTATTTGTTTCTTTTTTCGGCGCTTTTATATTTGCGCAGGAAAAACCGGAAACCGAAAAGAAGAATGATTCCAATAAAACGGAACAAATGAAGCATGATACTGATAAAGACAAAGTGCATCATGAAAAAAAGTCCGAAAACTCAAAACTTGAAATGCATCATATGAAATCAAATAAAAATGATGAATCTGATATAATTAGAAAAGATGAAATTGATCTTGTCTCGATTGATCAAAATAAAGATGGAAAAGTTTATCAGGATCAGATGTGCTGGAATGTAATATCTGATAAGCCGGGTGAGTGTCCTCAATGCGGAATGATTCTGAAAGAAGTATCATTGGATAAAGCAAAAGAAAATCTTTTAAAACATGATTTTAAAGTGAAGAAGAATTGAATAATGGAAATAATTATTGGAATAATATTCATCGGATTGATTGCTCTAATTGGATTCAGGAAATTCAAACGAGTAAGCGATGGCAAAGATTGCTGTAAAAAATGATTTTCTTGTCATTTGAAAAAAATTAATATAAAAAAGATGAATATTAAAATCATATACAACTAATTGAAAAACATAACTAACTAAATATATTAACTAACAAAAAGGAGTAACTAAATGTTAAAACAACTCATTCTTATAATTGCAATTGTTTCGTTAACCGGAATTCTTGCATTTGCGCAAGAACAACCATCTACAGATAAAAAAGAAAAGATGGAGCTTTCTAAAGATTCAAAAGAATGCTGCACTACTGATAAAACTCATTCTGATATGATGATGAAAAAAAGTAGTAATGTTTCAGATCTTAAAACCTGGAATAAAGTATGCCCTGTAACCGGTGAAGAATTAGATAGCGATGCTCGAACAGTTGAATATAATGGTAAAACAATCGGACTTTGCTGTAAAAAATGTGTTGGAAAATTTGAAAAAGATCCTGAAAAGTATATGAAAAATCTAAATAAAGATGGATCTGAATTTATAGGAAGTTAATGTTATCATAAGGGATGCATCCTTCTGCATCCCTTTTTTATTTTCATTACTAAAAAAATAAACCTTTCCCTCGCTTTGATTTCATTTTTTCAATAATGTGTTTACATTTTATTTTACTGACTATTTAATCTTTTAAGAAAAACGAAGTTTAATTTTTCAAGTTTCTTTTTTAATGATCAAGCAATTTGTAATAAAGTTATTTGAATTTCCTTCGATAATTAGATTAGAAAGTGATTTTAATCTTAATTAAAGCAATGTATTTGAATTCTTAAATCCTTTTCGTTATATATGTATTAGAAGTTGATGTAAATGTAATTATTAAAATGATAGATAAAGATAAAATAGAGCTGGCGGCTGAGTATTTTAACAAAGCTTATGAACTTCATTTAAGCGGAAATATTAAAGAAGCAATTGAAGCTTATAAAAAATCGATAGATTATTATCCTACACCAAAGGCTCATACTTTTTTAGGATGGGCATTTAGTCTTAACGGCAGATTTGAAGAAGCTATTGAAGAATGTAAAATTGCAATTGATTTAGATCCTGATTATGGCAATCCTTATAATGATATCGGCTCTTATCTGATAAATCTCGAAAAGTATGATGAAGCAATTTTCTGGCTCGAAAAAGCAATTGATGCGCCTGACTATCAATCGAAACATTTTCCTTTATTTAATCTTGCAAAGATTTTTGAGAAAAGAGGCGATTGGTTTACTGCTCTTCATTATTACTCCGAAGCTCTGAAAATCAATCCGGATTATCAGTTAGCTAAAAATGGATTCATCAGGTTAACCGCTTTGATGAATTAAAATTACAATTATCAAAACTATTAATTGTAAAACTATCCTTCCATTGTTAAATTAACTCAGGTAAATTAAGATAATTTTTAAACTCTTATTTGAGCTGTCATGAAAGTAAGTGATCTGTTAAAACCCGAATTTATTATCCCACATTTAACAGGGGAAACAAAAGAAGAAGTGATAAATAAATTAATTGATCTTTTTAAAAACGATGAAAGAGTTGAAGATTTAGAAAAAGTTAGATCAGCAGTATTAGAGCGCGAGAAAATTATGTCAACCGGTGTTGGAAAGGGATTTGCAATTCCACACGGCAAAACAAATGCTGTTAATGAAATAATTGGTGCGTTTGGAAGAATTGATGAAGGTATTGATTACGATTCTCTTGATGGAAATTCTGTGCAATTAATTTTTTTGTTGGTAGGTAAGGATAACCTGATAAGCACACATATCAAACTGTTGAGCAGAATTTCCAGATTGATGAATAAAGATGATTTCAGGCATAGATTAATTGAAGCAAATAACAAAGAAGATATAATTAAACTATTTACTGAAGAAGAAGAACATTTTCTTGAACTTTAATAATTGATATCCTGAGCAGCCTGCTGCGCTCTGCTGTTGTCTAAGGATAAGTTTTCTAAAATATTAATTACTCTTTTACACTTCGAGATTAATTTGTGTAAATAAAATCCAGCTTATAAATGATTAAAGCAATAACAGGAACAAAAGATATACTGCCTTCAGATATTGCCAAATGGCATTATCTTGAAAAACTTTTAAGAGAAACATTTCATCTTTATAATTACAAAGAAATTCGCACACCTATTTTTGAAGAAACAGCTTTGTTTGCCCGCGGAATAGGTGAAGAGACCGATATTGTTGGCAAAGAGATGTATACATTTAAAGATAGAAGTGAAACGAGCTTAACTTTGAAACCTGAAATGACCGCTCCGGTTGTTCGTTCGTATATTGAACATTCGCTCGGTGCACAGCAGCCGCTTACAAAATTGTATTACATTTCATCAATGTTTCGTCAGGAAAGACCGCAGGCAGGAAGACTAAGACAATTTAATCAGTTTGGTGCCGAAGCGATTGGAAGCAAATCACCCCTGCTGGATGCTGAGATGATTCAATTGGCTTATGGAATTCTTAAATCACTTGGATTAAAAAATCTTACTGTAAAAATAAATTCTCTCGGCACACCGGAAACAAGAGAAACTTATAAAAAGCTGCTTAAAAAATTCCTTGAAGATAAAAAGAATAAACTATCTGAAGATAGCAGAAGAAGATTTGATACTAACATCTTAAGAATATTTGATAGTAAAATTGAATCTGATCAGAATATTATAAAAGATGCACCAAAGTTAATTGAACATCTTGATGAAGAAAGCAAATCAGATTTTGAAATTGTAAAAAATCAATTGAGTAAAACCGGTATTCCTTTTCAAGTTGATCCGACACTTGTAAGAGGATTGGATTACTATACAAAACTAACATTTGAAATTGATAGCGGAAGTGTTGGCGCACAAACTGCACTATGCGGCGGTGGAAGATATGATCTGTTGATTGAAACTCTTGGCGGGAAACCAACTCCCGCTACAGGCTTTGCTGCTGGAGTAGAAAGAATATTGCTTGCGTGTGAAAATGAAAAATCATTTATTATTCCGGAGCAATCAATTGATGTATATTTAATCAGAGTTGATTCAGCATTGGAAACAGTAGTTGCTGATTTTTCTTCAGATTTACGATCACAAAATATTAGCTGCGATTATGATTATCTGAATCGCAGTGTTAAAGCACAAATGCGCGAAGCAAATAAAATGAATGCAAAATATGTGTTATTTATAGGCGGCGATGAATATAAAAATGGAATGATGAATCTAAAGAATATGTCGAATGGTTCTGAAGAAAAGATTCCATATTCCAATATTAATCAGTTAATTGAAAGAATTAAAACTAACCCAATTTCTTAGAGAAATTGGGTTAGTAAGGAACTGAAATGCCCTATAGACTGAATCCTTCTTATGCAAATCAATTTTATCACATTTACAACCGAGGTAATAACCGTGAAAATATTTTCTTTGAAAGCAGAAATTATCTGTATTTTCTTCAGAGACTTTTAGAGATATTTAACAACAAAATTGATTTAATTGCATATTGTTTAATGCCAAATCACTATCATCTTACGGTAATACCACTTAATGATGGTGAGATAGAAAAAGCAATGCAAAAAATTTCAACTGGATACACCAGAGCAATTAATAAATCCTTAAATAGAACAGGACATTTATTTTCAGGGCGATATAAAAGCAAACTCATCCCGGATGATAATTATTTAATTCATTTAGTCCGATATATTCATCTTAATCCTGTTAGAGCAGGATTGGTAGATAGATTGGAAGATTGGGAATTTTCAAGTTACAGGGAATAAATTAATTTAACAGATAGGAATATAACTAACATCAAATATTTGAAAGAATATTTTAATACAAGAGAAGCGGTTATAGATTTTCATAAAAGTTTTCAAGAAGAACAGAATTATTATGTTAAGGATCTTTTATTACATTGAGATTGGTTACAAACCCAATTTCTTAGAGAAATTGGGTTTGCAAATATGAACATAATCATTGGTAGAAAACCTGTATTAGAAGCATTAAACTCTGGCGAAGATATTTCTCAGGTTTACATTCTGTTCGGACAGGAAGGCGGAATAATAAATGCAATTCGTGTTGCTGCTAAAAAAAGAGGAATAAAAGTAAACCAGATTCCATCCGATAAATTCAAACAAATCACAAAAGATAAAATTGCACAAGGTGTTGCTGCAGTAAAATCTTCATTTAAGTTTTATTCACTTGACGAAATTATTAGAAACACAAAATCAAAAAAAAGCGAAGCGCTTCTCCTCATTCTTGATTCAATTCAGGATACACATAATGTTGGTGCAATTTTGCGAAGTGCAGAATGCAGCGGAGTAGATGGAGTGATTATGACAAAACATAATTCAGCTCCGATTAATGAAACAGTTGCAAAAACTTCTGCCGGCGCAAGTGAATATGTTAAAATTGCACAAGTAAATAACCTGTCGCAGGCAATTGATGAACTGAAAAAAAATGGTTTCTGGATTATCGGTTCTTATCTTGAAGGAGCAAAAGATTATACATCAGTTGACTACAAAACACCGATCGCACTTATAGTCGGAAATGAAGAAAGGGGGATAAGAAAACTAACAGCCGATAAATGTGATCATCTTGTCCGCATACCTATGAAAGGGAAAATTCAATCCCTAAATGTTTCAGTTGCAACCGGAATACTGCTTTTTGAAGTATTAAGGCAAAGAAGCTCCTGAAATAAATTGACTTTGTATTTTATACTAAGTAAGTTTGGTTAAATATTTTAAGAGGTAAGTATGAAAACTTTACTTGTTCTCTTACTCGTATCATCCCTTTCTTTCTCACAACAATTTATTTCATTAGATGGTATTGAAGATAGTCAAGGTAATTCGCTGCTGTTTTACCGGCTTGGTTATGATTACCTGTTCAGTCCTGTTTATAAATTCAATACTCAAACTTCAGATGAATCTCTTATAATGCAGGCTTTCTATTCCAATTATCCCGGGGGAACATTGGCAAAATCCGTAAACGATTTTGAATTCTTTCCCGATGATGAAGATAATTTTATGAATGTCGGGTTTGAAATAAATCCTGATAATCACGCTTATATTGCGAGAAATGACAGCATTGTATTCAGCGGGTTCAGCGGCTTTGACAGAGTTGATATTTCTAAACAAGAGCCGATTAAAGTTTTTGTTTTTTGGGGTTATAGTATTATCAGAAGCTGGGACAGAGGTTTTACTTTTCCGATAGATTCTATCACAATAATGACAGACTATCAACCTATTGCTATTTCAGATTTTGATGATAATGTAATCTTTGGATTTGATGAAGATAATAAATTTGTAAGGAATGGCATTATTGCGGATACTTCATTTACTGTGTTTGATGAGTATTCTAAAATGTTATTTGACTTAAATCAGTTCCACATTTATCGTGTTAATAAAACTTACGGCGGTTATTCATTTAGCGTTTCAAATAATAAAGGCAATGCTTTTACCTGGACAAGAACATTTTTCAGTCCAACGCAGATATTTATTTCTACTGATCAATCACAATCCGGTGTAATCTATCTAGCTAATGGAAGAAGAATCTACAAATCAACAAACAATGGTTATACATTTACAGAATATAAAGTCCTGCCGGATAAATTAGTAGGTATATACAAAAAACCAAACTCTGAAATTATTTATGCTGCAACACGAAATATGATATTTAAAGTCTTACCGAGTGGAATAGAAATCATTAAAACATTGCCTACACCGCTTGAAGAATTTGGCTGGCTTCCTCTTGCTGTTGGAAACATCTGGGTATATAATCAGTATTGGTATGAAGATCACGGAGGAGGAACGCCCACACTGATTTTTTCAGGTACAAAGAAGATGGAAATTACTAAGGATACGGTAATAGAAAATAAAAAATACTTTGTTGTCCGAAATGAAAATACTTCATCAGGTGTTTTTCTTCCCAAAATGTTTTTAAGAGTGGATACCTTGACCGGATTTATTTATAGATATTGGGAAGAGCTAAATGATGAATTTATTTTCCATAATTTAAACGCTGAGGTTGGAGATACTATATTCAAACCTGAATTCCCCGCTGATCCGTTTTATAGTTTGATGCAGGAACAACCAACTAATTATTTAGGGATCGATTCTAAGGAAAGAGTATATTGGGAGTATTTGTCCTGTTCTTGTTCACATACTCTTGTTAAAGGATTTGGCTTAGTAAGCACATATTACAATGAAATGGTAGGGATTCAGAACACATTAAAAGGTTGCTTAATAAACGGAGTTCTTTACGGTGATACAACTTTTGTAGTTAGTGTAGAAAAAGAAGAAAATCCTATCCCAACAGAATTTAAATTAGAACAGAATTATCCAAACCCGTTTAATCCGACAACAAAAATAAAGTTTACAATACCAACCCCTCCTTCATCCTCCCCTTTATTAAAGGGGAGGAACGAGGTGGGGTTCGTTACTTTGAAAGTTTACGATGTATTGGGGAATGAAATTACCACACTCGTTAACGAAAGAAAGCCGGCGGGAAATTATGAAGTTGAGTTTTCAGGAAGTGATCTGACAAGCGGTATATATTTTTATCAGCTTAAATCTGGTTTATTTATGCAAACGAAGAAGATGGTATTACTGAGATAACACCTAAGAACTTGTCTGAAAAACATATTCAGATAATTAAATCTCATTTTTAGAATATTTATAAAGGCAAAAACAATGAACCGAGAATTATTTTCAGTAAATAAAAAATTGAATAAGGCATTCTATTTTTTAGTTTGCATTTCTGTTTTGTCATTTTGTACTCCTTACACAACAGCACAGACAAATCCCTATAATCGGATTATTCTTCAAGGAGAGCCCGGTTCAGGTTTTGGTCATCAGGTTTGTTCAGGTGATTTTAATGGAGATAATGTGGATGATATTGTGGTTACTTCATTTTCTTATTCGGGTGGAAGTGAAACATTAGCAATTTCAATATTTTGGGGTAGTAGAAATATAAATACACAGCCTGATGTGATTATTAATTTGCCAGATACTGCAACCTATTATGTTATTGCTAACGCCGGGGATATTAATAGTGATGGATATGATGATATAATCGTTGGTTTACCATACTGGAATAATAGAACAGGAAAGGTAATTATTTTTTTTGGTGGTGATCCGATGGATCCTGAAAATAATTTAATATTAGAAGGTCAGGAAGAATATTCATACTTTGGGGCAGCAGTAAGCAGCGCAGGTGATTTTAATGGAGATGGTTTTTCCGATTTTATGATTCAGCTTCCAAGCAACTCATATATCCAAAATGATAGAAGTGTAGTTTATCTTTATTATGGCAGCAACAATATAGATACAATACCTGATTTAATATTTACTTCTCTCGGTATTTACGACGACTTCGGCTCTTCTATTCATTGTGTTGGCGATGTTAATGGAGATGGCTTTGATGATATTCTTATTGGCGCAAAATGGAATTACAATAAAGTATTTATATATCTGGGCTCTGAAAATCCGGATACTACTGCAGATTATACAATCACCTCAATTAACTATTACGGTCGTTTTGGTTTTTCAGCTTGTGGGGAAATAGATTTAAATCAAGATGGTTATGATGATATTATTATTAGTGCATATAGAAGCAATGTGAATAACTATGAGGAAGGTAAAGCATACATTTATCTCGGTGGTGATCCAATGAGTACTCAGCCTGCTTTAACTCTTAATGGCATTGGAAGCTTTGAACATTTTGGTTATAAAGTGTGTGGGATAGGATATTTTAATGAAGATATTTATCCAGATTTTGTTATAGGCGCGCCTGGTGGTGGAAATGCATTGCAAGGTAAAGCTTATGTTTATTATGGGGGTGAGTCACTGTCTGATGTTCCCGCTTTTGAACTAACTGATGAATATAGTGCCATGTTTTCATTTGGAACTACTATTGCCTCAGGTGATTTTAACGATGATGGATTATCAGAGTTCCTGATTGGAAACTTAACTGATCCTGAATATTTAGAAAATCAACAATTATATGGCGACAAAGCTTATTTATATTATTACGTTCCACCTGCATATAAAATTCAGTATTCAGCATCTAATATTATATTCGAAAGTGATTATTCTTTTACATTCGATGTTTACATAAAAAATAACGGAACAGTTCCCTGGCAATATTGTAATGGGCAATTAACATTTAGATTTTATCAAAATATTTTGAGCTATGGTTCACTGTTGTGGTCAATAGTACCCGGCTTCAGTGATTTTCCAGTTGAACAGCAACCAGACAGTGCAGTTGTTTATAGTTTCAATACAATTGGTACAATGCTGACTGAACCATTTGAAGGCTATTATTTTAGTCCTGGTGAAAAGATCCGTTACGGACGTTTTAGAATACAAAGCACTGATACGACTGTTTCTATAGCGCCGTTTTCACTTCAGTTTTTAAGAACAGGTCAGAACAAAACAATTTCTTCGAGGTGGGTCTGGTATGACTCGTTAGGAAAATATTTTAATAATGAAAATATCACATATATTGATCTTGAACCTGTGGTGGTTCCTGTTGAATTAACTGTTTTTAATGCAACAGTTAACCAAACTAATGTTCTGCTTGATTGGCAGACTCAGACTGAATTAAACAATAATGGTTTTGAGGTTCAAAGGAAGTTAGAAAATTCAGAATGGATTACTATCGGATTCGTTCAGGGAAACGGAACTACTACAGAGACAAAATCTTATACTTATCTGGATGATATATCTGAAATTACTGCAACAAAAATCTATTACAGACTTAAACAAATTGATTTTAACGGGAATTATGAATTTTCTAAAGAAGTAGAGGTGATTGTATTACCTTATAATTATAGTTTATCACAGAATTATCCAAATCCGTTTAACCCAACAACAAAAATCAGTTGGCAGTCGCCAATAAGCAGTTGGCAAACTCTTAAAATCTATGATATGCTTGGGAATGAAGTTGCTATATTAGTCAATGAATACAGACCCGCAGGAAATTATGAAGTTGAATTTTCAGGAAGTGATCTGCCAAGCGGCGTTTATTTTTATCAGCTTAAAGCTGGTTCGTTTATTCAAACAAAGAAGATGATTCTTTTAAAATAGTATCAAATGACCAGAGGAGGAGCTAAGTAATTAAAAATAAATAAGTTTCAGCCATAGGCAAATGAGCCTCTGGCTCAAAACAAGAACAAAAATTTATAGGGAAATGAAAAACAAA
>JAKIZM010000072.1 GCA_022708025.1 Bacteroidota bacterium
GGTCGGCTTGTCCTAAAGAATCATTAATATAAATCTCACCAACTGCCCATATATCATTTTCATTTATTATTGCTACATCATACAACCTGCTGCTGTTACCTGTAAGCGGTTCGCCAAATTCAAATGTTTGATATGAAAAGTTGTGGCTTGTTGTGTCAAGTGTTGCAGAACTTAACTCATTGCTTTTATTGTTAGATTGCTCAATTGTTGTAATGAACTTGTATGTTTGATTTGGTAAGAGAGAATCGATATAGAACAATGAGTCTTGATTACTCAGGCTAAAAGTTTGATTTACTGAATCTCCTGATGGGTTGTATTGTGTTAGAGTAAGATTTGCAGGTAATGTCAAATCTTTGGTTGTTAGTTTTATCCACAATTCGGTGCAGCTTTTTTTGTCAAAGGATAATGTAAGCACAGGTTTTGTTTCATCCGGTGCTGGTGGTTCGGTTGTATTACAAGTGGTCAGAGTTAAGAGAAAAATTAAATCTAAGAAAATATAAAAACTTCTTTTCATTTTATTTTCTCCTTTTTACCTGTTTAATAATATTATAAATGCTTTACTGCCATTGAACCCAACAGCTACTACTGAATTATTTTTCATTTTAGAATTTTACTATTATCATTACAGACTTAAGCCAAATTCTTTCAATTTATTTTAAGCTTCGCACTTTCGTAAAAAAAAAACTGCCCTGTCAGACTGAGCCTGTCGAAGTCTGACTTAATCATCGTCATCCTTCGACTCCGCTAAGGATGACAGTTAGTTCTTAAATATTTTTCTCTTATCAAAATACTCTGTATGAAGTATCTCGTGAGCTTTATGAGAATTAGGCTCACCAAAGAATTCTCTATATAAAGTTATCACAGATTCATTTTCGTGAGATCTTCTGGTCTTTGCATTTTCGTCAATCTTATAAAGTGCTTTCACACGCTTAGCAACTTTTTCAGGTTTCTGATGGATCGGCTGACCGCCGCCGTTTATACATCCGCCCGGGCAAGCCATAACTTCTATAAAATGATGTTTTGATGTTCCGTTTTGTACTTCATCCAGAATAGGACCCACATTTCCGATTCCGTTAACAACTGCAATGCTTACATCAAGATCACCGATTTTTACGGTTGCTTCTTTAATTCCTGCCATACCGCGGATTTCTTCAAACTCAAGATGTTCGAGTTCAGTTCCGGTAATTTTAAAGTATGCAGTACGTAAAGCAGCTTCCATAACACCGCCGCTTGTTCCAAATATAGCAGCAGCGCCGGTTGATTCACCAAGCGGATTATCAAACTCGCTTTCCGGAAGATCATTAAAATCTATTCCGGCTGTCTTAAAGAATCTTACAAGCTCTCTTGTTGTTAATACAGCATCAACATCGGGCATTGCATCTGCAGAAAGCTCAGCACGGTTAGATTCATATTTCTTTACTGTACAAGGCATAATAGAAACAACATAAATATCTGCCGGATCTATTCCCATTTTCTTTGCATAATAAGATTTGAGTACAGCGCCTTCCATTTCGTGTGGAGATTTACAAGTTGAAATATGATCCAACACTTCAGGTCTGTTCATCTCAACATATTTTATCCATCCGGGGCAGCAGCTTGTAAACATCGGTAAACTTCCGCCATTCTGAATCCGGTTGATTAACTCTGTTGCTTCTTCCATAATCGTAAGATCGGCAGCAAAGTTTGTATCAAATACTTTTTTGAATCCTAATCTTCTCAATCCTGTTACCAATAATCCGGTAACATCAGTGCCGAGAGGCATATTATATTCTTCACCAAGAGAAGCGCGAACTGCAGGTGCAACTTGTGCGATGCAATATTTTTTCCTGTCATAAAGTGCGTTTGCAACTTCTTTAATAGAACTTTTTTCTCTTAAGGCAGCAGTAGGACAAACAAGAATACATTGCCCGCATAAAATACAATCGCTTACATTTAGTCCTTTATTATAGGGAGTTGTAACGATTGATGTAAATCCGCGTTTTGTAAAATCTATTGCACCAATTTTTTGTACTTCGTGGCAAACACGGACGCATCTTCCGCAAAGAATACACTTTGCAGGATCGCGCTCCATTGAAGCACTTGATATATCAATTGCATGACATTTTGTTTCGCCAACATAACGATGCTCACGGACTCCGTATTGTTCCGATAGGTCCTGAAGCTCACAGTTTTTATTTCTTACGCAAATCAGACAATCCTGCGGATGATTTTCTATTAAAAGCTCCACGATTGTTTTTCTTGCTTTGCGAACTCTTGGTGAATCTGTTGTAACCACCATTCCTTCTGTAACAGGATAAGCACAGGATGGTGTTAATCCTTTGAAGCCTTCAATTTCCACCACGCAAATTCTGCAGGCACCTGTTGGATCCAGATTTTTTAAGTGACAAAGTGTTGGGATTGATATTCCAACTGATTTAGCAGCCTCAAGAACTGTCATTCCTTCTTCTGCGTTTACTTTTATTCCGTTTATTGTTAATTGAACCATTTCTTCTCCAAAATTCCTTTTATCTTTTTGTGTCACCCTGAGCGAAGCCGAGGGGTGATTATCGTCGTCAGATTTCGATCCCGCAGGACGGGACAGGCACGCTAAGTCTGACAATAAGTTTTTAACTTTAATTTATAATTATCGCATTGAAGCGACAGGTTTCATAACACATACCGCACTTAATACATTTTTCATCCAAGATATAATGTGCCTGACCTTTTTCACCAACTATTGCCTCAGACGAGCATTTTCTAATACATATTCCACAGCCGGTGCAAAGCTCATTATCAATTGTAAATGTTAACAGTTCTTTACAAACTCCAGCCGAACATTTTCTATCATATAAATGTTCTTCATATTCGTGACGGAAATATCTTAATCCTGATAAAACCGGATTTGGTGCAGACTGTCCCAATCCGCAAAGTGATGTATCTTTAATAACATCAGCCAATCTTTGCAAGTGTACCATTCCCTTAAATCTTTGCAGCTGATCAAGTTTATTTCCATCGGTTCCATATCTTTTTGGTATTCGTTCAATTATTTCCAGCATTCTCTTTGTTCCTTCACGACAAGGGACGCATTTACCGCAGCTTTCCTGCTGGATAAATGTTAAAAAGTATTTTGCAACATCTACGATACAGGTTTCTTCATCCATCACAACAAATCCGCCTGAGCCCATCATAGCGCCGACTTCCCTAAGTGATTCATATTCAACAGGCGTATCAATTACACTTTCTGGTAAACATCCGCCGGAAGGACCACCGATTTGAACTGCCTTGAACTCTTTTTTATCGGGAATACCGCCGCCGATTTTGAAGACTATATCGCGTAGTGTTGTTCCCATAGGAACTTCAACTAATCCTGTGTTTTTAACATTACCGCTTAATGCAAAAACTTTCGTTCCTTTTGCTTTTGCTGTTCCGATTGATGCAAACTTTTGAGCGCCCATCATAATTATCGGAGGCACATTAGCAAATGTTTCAACATTATTTATTACTGTTGGTTTACCGAATAATCCTGAAATACTTGGATATGGCGGACGAGGTTTCGGCATTCCGCGTTTACCTTCAATAGAACCAATGAGTGCAGTTTCTTCGCCGCAAACAAATGCTCCCGCACCTTTTTTAATTTTTATATGAAGTGAAAAACCAGTGTTAATAATATTATCACCTAATATTCCGTACTCTTCGCATTTTCTAATTGAATTTTGAAGCCGCTCAATTGCAAGCGGATATTCTGCACGGCAATAAATGTATGCAGCACTGGCACCGATTGCATAAGCAGCAATTGCCATTCCCTCAATTACTCTGTAAGGATCGCTTTCAAGAAGTGATCTATCCATAAATGCGCCCGGATCACCTTCATCGGCATTACAAACCAAATATTTTTGTTCTGATTTTTGTTTGAGTGCAAGCTCCCATTTCTTTCCTGTAGGAAAACCGCCGCCGCCTCTTCCTCTTAATCCTGAATCCAGAACTTCTTTAATCACTTCTTCAGGTTTCATCAATCTCAATACTTTATCGAATGCCTTGAATCCGCCGTTTGCCAGATAAGCATCAATTGAATTGGGATTTATAACACCGCAGTTTACAAGAACAACTTTATGCTGGTGTTCAAAGAAAGGAACTTGTTTCAGACTGATTACACCATTTGATTTTCCGTGACTGCCGAGAAGTTTTTCTTTGAATATTCCTTCTTCAACCAATGTTGTTTTTATTAATCGCGGAACATCTTTAACTGTAATTTCCTGGTAAGAGATTCTGTCTTTACCCGGGAGTTTAATATCAACAATTGGTTCAACAGCACAATAACCGATACAGCCTGTTCCTTCAATCGTTGCTTCGATGTTTAGTTTTTGCAGTTCGGCTTCAATTGCTTCTTTTACTTTTGCGGCACCTGATGCAAGTCCGCAGGTTCCCATTCCAATCATTATTATTGGCTTATCGTGCTCTTCATATTTTAGTCTTTTACGGAGTGAGCTGATTTCCTGTTTACATTTTTCGTCGTGATGGCAAAGCGGACCTTCGGTACAGCATTGAATAAAATGCTCACAGGGCTTTTCTGTTGTATGCCAGCACTTTTCGCAGCAGAGTTGATTAAAGTCTTTCATTTCATTACCTCAGCAGTCTCAGTTTTTTTAACTGTCTGATATTTTTTTAAAATTTTTGGAATATCTTTAACGGTAATTCTACCGTGATAATCATCATTAACTAATATTACCGGTGCTATTGAACAAGCTCCGATACAGTTTACAACTTCGAGAGTAAATTTTTTATCCCGGGTTGTTTGTCCTGCAGTAATACCAAGCTCTGTTTCCAAAGCAAAAAGTATATTTGCAGAGTTTTTAACGTGACAGGCTGTTCCGCGGCAAACACGAATAATGTTTTCGCCAAGCGGAGTTAATCTGAACTGATTATAAAAAGTTGCTACACCATAAACACGGCTTAACGGAACTTTTACAAAATCAGAAATATCTCTTAAAGCATTTTCAGGCAAGTAACCATAAATGTTTTGAACGTCCTGAAGAAGGGGTATTAATGCGCTTCTGTCATTCGGTTGATAAGATTCAAATATTTTGCTATGCATTTTTTTTCCTTAAGTATTTCGTTTAGTCATAGCAATTGTGCATAGTAAATGCCAGATTATTTTAAAAAAAAGATGTTTTTAAGTAGAAATTTCAAATCAATAAATAACAATTAGCAATTATCTTTTCTTGCTTTTGAGAAGATAATTGTTGAAAAATGGAATACTATTGAACCTTGTTTACAATACTATTATATGGGAATTATCTTTGGTTTGATTTCAGTTTTGAATGAACAAGGAAGCGATCTAAGTCTTAAAATAATAAGCGGTATTTATTATGCCTTTTCCCACTCAGCTACTGCATCAGGAAAAGGTAAAAGACCACGGGGAATCGCTCCATCTATAAAGGAATTTATCACTCCGTAATTAACAACAGAAACATCCATCAATCTTGCCTGATTAATTCTTGTCTGCATTGAGCGGTGAGTTAGCAAACATCCGCCGCAGTGAACAATAAGTTTATACTCTGATAAGTTATCTGGTAAATTATAATTTTGTACAACATCTATCTTTAATTCCTTTTTAGTATAAGCTTTTAACCATTTAGGAATTTTTATTGAATCCTGGACATCATCAATGATATGATGAGTACAGGCTTCAGCAATTAATATTTTATCTCCGTTCTCAAGTTTATTTATTTTTTTCAATCCTCTAATAAACAGAGGAAGGTCGCCTTTGTGCCTGGATAAAATAATCGAAAATGTTGTAAACTTAATTTTATCCGGAATATCCTGAAAAATCTTTTTGAAAAAGGCACTATCTACAATTACAAGATCGGGATAGGATTTAAGGTTATTAATTGTTTTAAGCAGCTCTTTTTCTCTGCATATAACTATCACTGCATGCTCATCAAGTGCCTCTCTGATAATATGAACCTGGGAGAAAACCAGTTTATTTTTAGGTAAGGTGTTATCTGCTGGCACAGCCATAACAATAACATCACGCGCAGAAATAATATCATTTACAAGCGGCTTTTCACTATCCAGCGGCAGCATTCTGATCATTCTTCTTTTAAGCTCATCAAGTCCTGCTTTTTCTTTACAGGAAACTTCAAAATGTGTCAGCCGTAGTTCTTTTAATTCTTTCAGCAAAACCGGATTTACACCAAATTCAATTTTGTTTACCACCACAATGTAATTTATCTGAATCCTGTCAAGATAACTGAACAACTCAAGTTCTTTACTGTGGAGTGTATCGCGGGCATCAAGCACAACCAATGCAAAATCAGAAGAAGATAAAATTTTTATTGTTTCAGTTATCCGCTGTCTGCCAAGTTCACCTTCATCATCAATACCGGCAGTATCAACAATTACAACTGGTCCGTAAGGTAAAAGCTCGAACTTAGTTCTAAGTGGGTCAACTGTCGTTCCGGCAACTTCAGATACCTTTGAAACATTTTGTTTTAACAGCGAATTAATTAATAACGATTTGCCTACATTTCTTCTGCCTACGATTGCTATATGAGGGCGCGCGGAATCAAAAATCATAATTAGAGTAATTTTATTTTTCAGTTTTTTCAGAATAAAAGGACTGCTGACTATACTGCGGTGTCCTGATACAAATACTTTTATCCTGTCCCGGTTTCAAAAAATGTTCCATATAATAAATTAAATTATCTGATTAGAATGGTGTGTTTGTGTCTTAATATTATTTCACATTTGTTTAGTAATATCAAGTTTAACAATCGCTTTCTCTGTTTCAAGAAGTAAACAGAGCGGGTAAAATGAATGTGAATAAATTATAAAGATGCGAAATGTCTGAAAGAAAAATTATATCGCAAGTATTTCTTTAATCGAACTGATTATATAATCCGGCTGCTCATATTCCAGCAACTCTTTTGATCTGTATCCGTATTCAACTCCGCAAGTCAAACTGCCGGCATTTTTTCCGCACTGAATATCCAGCTCAGTATCTCCAACCATAATAGTTTTCTCAATATCTGCGTTAAGATATTTACAAATAATTATTAAAGGTTCGGGTGATGGTTTGTGAGGAATACCGTCTCTTCTTCCCATAACGAAATCAAAAAATTCTGTGAGATTAAAATAATCTAAAATTATTTCCGTCTGATCTTGTGCTTTTGTGGTAAGAAGTGAAACAAGCATACCTTTATTTTTTAATTCCTGCAGAACTTCCGTTACGCCCGGATAAAGAGCTGAGTGTTCCATTTGTTTAAGATATGTCTTTTTATATGAGTCTATATATTCATCAAAATCCGGTACTTTAATATTATAAGCATCAAATATTTCCCGGAAATGCTGCCCTATTTTAGATGCGAAATCTTTTTCATCAAGATTATGTTTTATTCCAAGCTTATCGAGTGTAATTAATGTGGAGTTAAATATTGTTTTGCTTGAATCAATCAAGGTACCATCCATATCAAAACAATAATGAATTATATCCTGAGTTGATTTGTTCTTAAGCTTTTTTTGTAGCATTAAACTATCCGTATCATTAAACTGAATTTTTTTCGATACTATTAAAATACTGCATTTGACTAATTGATAAGCAGATATTGATTTTACATTTTTCCAGTGAGTATAATTTTGCCATTTATTTTACTCTTTTTGAAGAACTTTTTACAAGTTACTTTATAAAAACACTAAATTTTTAAATAATTAAATGGCATAATAATTTGTATAATAACCAACATTTCAAAATAAAAAGGAGCTCAATATGAAAAAAACTTTTTTCTTTTTCTTTATTCTTTTTGGTTTAATGTTAGGATTAAATCAAAACCTCTTTGCACAGAATGAACCTGTCCTCTATTTCTGTGAAAAATATGGTAATAATGGTGAGGTGGGTGTAAGTGACAGATTTACCACAGGTTATTTAACTGTTATGGTAAAATGTGACTATGCTCTTAATCTTGAAGATGTATCTATACAGTTTGATAAGTATAATTCCAGAACCGGAAAATTTGAGTACTATAAGAAATTTAATTACTCAATTGAACCCGATATGAAATATGTTTACTTTGCAAAGAACTCAGAAAGCGATATGAAATTTGAAGAACCGGGATTCTATCGGGTGTTCTTGCTTGATGATGATGATAAAACTGTAGCTAGTGCTTTAATAGAAATCATTTCCAAATAATATTTATTTAAACCTTTCAAGCGGTACTTTATGTGCCGCTTTTTTTTAAAAGAAAAACTTTCCCTGTAATACATTAAATTTCCTATCAAAAAATACTGCATTATGTTAAAACTGAATTTAGGCTGCGGCAAGGATTTAAAAGAAGGATATATTAATCTTGATATTGTAGATTATGGCGGAAACCAGATCCACGATATAAATAAATTTCCTTATCCGTTTCCCGATAATCATTTTGATGAAATTTATGCTTCGCATATTCTGGAACACATTGAAAACTTTAACAGAACAATCACTGAACTTTACAGAATATTAAAACCAAACGGAATATTAATTGTTTACGCTCCGTTTTTTCTGAACACAAAATATTTCGGCGACCCTGATCACAAAATTCCTTTTTCAATCCGCACCTTTGATAATTATGAATACATTGGAAATCGAAAATTAAAGTTCTATGAAAAATGGAAATTAAATCACAGAACAAATTATGAAACAGGTGCTCAGTTTGAAGTTCTGGAAAAGAGATTTATTACATCTCATTTTTCAACTCTTAAATGGATGGATTTCTTTGTTAACATTGAACCTGTTATGTATGAACGGTTTTTTGCAGGAATCTTTTCACCCGAAGAAGTTTATTTTAAGTTAAAAGCTATAAAATAATTTTTGTCAATCCGTAAGATTAGCAGCTTATTTTTCGCTTGCTAAAAACTGCTGTTTATCACTTTAACAAAGCTCTGAATTTATTCCGGAAAACATCTTTTTATTTTGAATTGATAACTAAAATTAAATTTCATTAACTTTGCCCAATATTTTATTACAACAAAAAGAAGTGAAATGAAGACAATACAAAAATTAATTTTACCATTATTAGTATTATTGGTCATTTTTATAATCTATAAATTTTATTTCGCTAAAAGCGGACTCGGCTCGTTCAGTGATTTTGATCCAAACAATACCGCTGTAAAAGAAATCCGTGTTCAGTTAGTTGTTGACCGCGGTGTAACCAGACAAGGCGATAGTTTTGTTTTTTATGCTTCAGATAAAAACGGAACAATAATGATGATAAACGGAGAGATTGCTTTACCTCAGGGATTTGATTCTGCTGATGTAATTATTCTTAAGGGGCATTTAAGCGGCAGTTCTTTTCACGCCCACGAGGTTAGTTTAGATTAAAAATGAAGAAATTTGAGCTTGTATCTAATTATAACCCGTCCGGTGATCAGCCTGAAGCAATTAAACAACTTGTTGAAGGTGTTGAACGGGGAGATAAATTCCAGACTTTACTTGGAGTAACCGGAAGCGGAAAAACTTTTACAATCTCAAATGTTATTGAGCAAACACAGAAACCAACTTTAATTATTTCACATAATAAAACTCTCGCTGCACAGCTTTATTCTGAGTTCAGAGCTTTCTTTCCAAACAATGCAGTTGAGTTTTTTATAAGCTATTATGATTACTATCAGCCCGAAGCTTATGTTGTTTCCCGTGATATTTATATCGAAAAAGATTTTTCAGTTAACGAGGAAATTGATCGACTAAGATTAAAAGCTACAACTTCTCTTATTGAAGGCAGAAGAGATGTAATAGTCGTTGCAAGTGTAAGCTGCATATACGGAATCGGTGCACCGGATGAATATGCAAAACAGATTATCTTCATCAAAAAAGGAGAAAAGATTGATAAGAAAAAATTACTCCGCGAACTGATTGATATTTATTATGTTAGAAATGATGCTGAATTTAATCGCGGAACTTTTCGTGCCCGCGGCGATGTTGTTGAAATAATTCCTGCTTATCAGGATGAAGAAGCTGTCCGGGTTGAGTTTTGGGATAACGAAGTAGAAAAGGTTTCTATAATTGATATTGTAACCGGTAAAATAATCCGCGAAGTTGATTCAATTCCGATTTATCCTGCTAAGTATTTTGTTACAGATCGAAATAAAATGCAAAAAGCAATTTACAATATCGAGCAGGAGCTTGCTGAAAGGTTAAATGTTCTTCGCAAAGAAGAAAAATATCTTGAAGCTCAACGACTTGAACAACGAACAAAGTTTGATATTGAGATGATGAAGGAAATAGGATATTGTTCGGGAATTGAAAATTATTCGCGTCATATGGATTTACGCGCACCGGGTTCTCGCCCATCAAATTTGTTTGATTATTTTCCTGATGATTATCTCTTAATAATAGATGAATCTCATGTTACAATTCCACAAATCCGTGCAATGTATAACGGAGATAGAAACCGTAAACAAACATTAGTTGATTATGGTTTCCGTTTACCTTCGGCTCTTGATAACAGACCGATGACATTTGAAGAATTTACAGGAATGCTCGATCAGGTAATTTTTGTAAGTGCTACTCCTGCAGATTATGAACTTGAAAAAAGCGGTGGAGTTGTAGTTGAGCAAATTATTCGTCCAACCGGTCTGCTTGATCCTGATATTGAAGTGCGACCAATTAAAGGACAAATTGATGATCTTATTGCTGAGATAAGAAAACGGGTTGAAGTTAAAGAACGAACTCTCGTTACAACTCTCACAAAAAAAATGGCGGAAGACCTTTCCGATTATCTTGATAAAATAGGAATTCAGGTTCGTTATATTCATAGTGATATTGATTCTCTGGAACGCGTTGAAATCCTTCGTGATTTACGACTCGGTGAATTTGATGTGTTAGTCGGAGTAAATCTTTTAAGAGAAGGATTGGATTTACCAGAGGTTTCTTTAGTTGCGATAATCGATGCTGATAAAGAAGGATTTTTAAGAAGTGAGCGATCTTTAATGCAGACCGCCGGAAGAACTGCACGAAACGCTAATGGTAAGGTTATTATGTATGCTGACAAAATAACTGATTCAATGGAAAAAACTATCAGCGAAACAAAACGCAGAAGAAAAATGCAGAAGGAATACAACGAAAAGAATGGAATTGTGCCTGCAACGATTTATAAGTCAATGGAAGATATTCTTTCATCTACATCTATTGCTGATATAAGAAAGAAAGAAGTAAAAGAAACTTATGGATTTTCTAAAGTTGCCGAACCTGTTCTCAAGTATTTGAATAAAGAACAAAAAGAAGATCTGATTGAACAGTTAACAGAAGAAATGCACAAAGCAGCGAAAGATCTGGAATTTGAAAAAGCAGCTAATCTTCGTGATGAAATTCAGAAGCTCAGAAAGCTTGTTGGATAACTTTGCGGCTTAGCGTCTCTGCGTGAAATTTTTCTTCTTTACAAAACTCACTAAGAAATTTTTATTATTGAAGAAAATTCTTTCGGAATTATTTCATCGCCGTATGTTATCCTCTCCAAAAACAATCCTGATGGCGGAGCGGTGAATTTAGCAGGTTCATTTGATTTATTATTCAGATAAAACATAACATCTTTTTCAGATTTGTTTCCTCTTCCGATTTCAACTAAAACACCGACAATTCTTCTAACCATTTTCCAGATAAAATGTGAACCAACTATTCTTATCAAAATTAAATCACCTTCTTTTTTCATCTGAATATCATCAATTAAAACTTTGGTGGATTTCTCTTCAGGTTCATCGTCAGAGAAGGAAGCAAAGTCATTCATACCTAAAAATAATTTCGATACGGATTCCATCTTGTTAAAATCAAGCTTATCCTTAATCCACCAAACAAGATTTTTATTGAATGCAGTTCTTCTTATTGAAATCTGATAAATATAGCTTCTTGATTTTGCTTCGTGTCTTGAGTGAAAATCTCTTTTTGCTTTTTCAACTTCTAGAATATTTATATCGTGCGGTAAAAAATCATTCAATTTAATCTTAATTATTTCAGGGGCAAGCATTGTTTTTGCATCAAGATGAGCAACCTGACAAATTGCATGAACCCCGCTGTCCGTTCTGCCTGAACCTTGAAAATCAATAAAATCATTACCAAAAATTTCAGTTGCTGCTTTTATAATTGTTCCCTGAATTGTTTTTGCATTCTCCTGTTTCTGCCAACCTGAGTATCGTGTGCCTTCATATTCGATAAAAAGTTTAAATCGTGAAAAGTCTTTTTTTATTGAAAAATTTTTCTTCTTATCAGTATTCTGCTTTGGATTAAATCTTCTTTTATCTTTTACACGACTTTTCATTTCTTCATCTAAAAAATCTGAAAATACAATTGTAAATACAAAACAATCACAGATATTGAAAGAGTAAGCAGTGTGACAATAAATCCAACTTTTAAAAATTGCCAAAAGCCAATATTTATATCATATTTTTTCGCAACTTCAATCACAATTAGATTTGCAACCGCACCAATTATTGTAGCATTTCCGGCGAGCGTTGCAGATGAAGCCAGAGACAACCATAACAAATCACCTGCGGTTGATTTTAAAATAGGCAGCATCAGAATTGTGTATGGGACATTACTTACAATCTGCGACATAAATAAACTCAAAATATGCAGACCGGCAATTCCTGTAAAGCTTTCTTTAATTGGTGTGTTATTTATAAATTGATTTAAAACTCCAACCTTTTCTATTCCGTGCACAACAATGAAAAGACTTGCAAAAAATAAAAGCAAAACCCAATCCACTTCTTTGATAACCTGGGATGGTTTTATTTTTCCCAAAAGTAAAATAAGCGAAGCACCCGCTAATGCAATAAGCGGAATAGAAATATTAAAAGTATGATGAAAGAAAAATAAAACTATAATTCCTAAAAATATCGGAACAGAAAACTTCATTGATTTATAATTGTAATCCAGATCTTCTCCCTGAAAGACAAGATTATTCTGAACCGAAAACTCATTTCTGAAAAACAATTTTATCATCCATATAATTACAAACAATCCAAGCAGAGATATAGGAAGAAGATGAAGCATAAAATGCAGATAAGGTATTCCTGAATTTATTCCGATTAAAATGTTTTGCGGATTTCCGGTAATCGTCATTGCACTGCCGATGTTTGAAGCAAGAATTTCTGCAATCAGATATGGAACAGGATTTAATTTTGCAGAGCGGCAAATCTGAATTATTACAGGCGTAAACAGCAGAACAACAGCATCGTTAACAAGAAAGGCACTTGCAATTCCGGTTATAAAAACTATTATGCTTAAAAGCTGATTGCGGCTTTTTGAAAGAGAGATTGTTTTTTGTGCAATCAGTGTAAAGAATCCATCAATTTCAAGAACTGCAATTACAATCATCATTCCCAGTAAAAGAGCAATCGTATTAAAATCTATAGCTGTAATTGCTTCTTCAAATGACAACACTCCAAATAAGATCATCGCAACTGCACCAAAGAATGCCGCCGATGGACGATCAATATTTACTTTAGGAAAACGGGTATAGATTATACCCAGAAAAGTTATAACAAAAATTATTATCGCAGTTGTTGTCATGCGGAGTTTAACTTATCACTTAAGGATCAGTTTCTCTTCGGCATAATCAAACTGAGTTTCATAAACCCTTACTTTAACAGATGAAATATTCGGAGGCAATGATGCGTTCTTAATTTCCGATAAAAGATAAGTGCAGATGTTTTCAACTGTTGCTAAAAAGTTAACAACAACTTTTTTAGAATTTATTTTTTCTAAAAACTCAATTACCGGCTTATCATTTTCATTAACCATAAATGAGTGATCGAGTCTTTTTATTACGGGATTTAGAATTTTTTCAACATCGTAAAAATCAATTACCATCTGGTTTTTATCCAATTCACCTTCAAACTCAACAATCATCTTATAAGAATGTCCGTGAATATTTTTGCACAGACCAAAATGTTCGGGAAGTCTGTGCCCCATTTCCCATCTGAATTCTTTTGCTATTTTCATAAATCTTATTATTATAATTTTAGTTTCGTTAGATACTTTTAATGACTTCTTTATGAGAAACTACTCTTCCGGCTTTTGCATCTTTCAATCCTCTTCTGATAGAAGCTTTTTCTGCTTCGGAAATCTCATCTCACCAGTCAATATTTTTATCCCGTTCTTTTAGAAGTTTTATTTTATGAATAATTGATTCATCTGAAAGACTTACAATCCAGTTTATTATCTCAAGTTTTTCACTATCTAATTTCATCTGATTATCTCCGCTTAATTATTCTAAATGAAAAATATGCTTTACACAACTAAAACACAATGAACTGTTACACTCCCCTAGTTTCAGGATGCCATATAAACTTGTGCATCTGAAGCTGGAATCTGATATTTAATTTATCTTCCAATATCCAATTAACCAATTGAACAGGTTCAAGTTTTCCGAAAACAACTGAAAATAAAATCGTGCATTTCTTTTCAAGATTATATTTTTTCATAATCTCAACTGACCAATCATAATCTTCCCTGTTCCCGATTACAAATTTCAATTCATCTTCAGGTTTTAAATAATTAATATTCTCATAAAGAGTTTTCTTTAGCATTCCGCTCGACGGACATTTCAAATCCATAATAACTTTTACTCTTTTATCAACTTCTTTTATTGACAAACTTCCGCTTGTTTCCAACAAGACTTCAAAATCTTGATCACAAAGCTGCTTCATCAGATCCAGACATTCTTCCATTTGAAACAACGGTTCGCCACCGGTGATTTCAACAAGTTTACAATTATATTTTTTTACTTCAGAAATTATCTCCGGAATTGTAAAGTCTTTTCCTTCATAAAAAGCATATTCAGTATCGCAATAAGTGCAGCGCAAATTGCAATATGTTAATCTCACAAAAACACACGGCAAACCGGCATAAGTGCTCTCGCCCTGGATTGAATAAAATATTTCATTGACCTTAATCATAAAAAGTGCGTTTTTCAACAATTTTTCAATTATTTTTCAGCAAAGTTACTAAAGCTAAGTTTGACATCAAACGAGCCATTAACTATATTTGGCTCTCAAATTTTGAAATTAAGAAGTCTAATTAGTTTAAAAAAGAAGGATTAAAGACCTAATGGCAACTCATAAATCGGCTAAGAAAAGAATTCGTTCATCCGAAAGAAGAAAAAAGTTTAATAAAATGACAGACTCGAAGATTAAGACTGTTGTAAAGAAAACATTAGCTACTGACAAAAAAGAAGAAGTAGAAAAGTTGTATAAAGAAGCTGTTTCAGTTCTGGATAAAGGAGCCGCAAAAGGAAGATTACATAAGAACACCGCTGCAAGAAAAAAATCCAGATTAACAAAACACTTAAATAAAGTTACTGCTGAAAAATAAAATTTCAGATTTTATGATCAATTAAAAAAGCTCTTCGTCCGGAGAGCTTTTTTGTTTTAAATATCATTTAATAATACTGGTCAGCACAAAGTTAATTTGTGAAAAATATTTTTATCATAACAGTAAGTAACATTGTAAAGAAAGGAAAGGCGAGCCGTTAAACTCGCCTTTTAAATTTAAAAAGTCACTTCTCTTTGGGAGAAGGGATTTAGGGATGAGGCTTTTTTTTACTTTGTCAATATCATTTTCCGGGCTTGTGTAAAACCAGGCGCTGTTAATTGATAGATATAAACTCCACTTGTTAACTTAGAAGCATCAAAATTAACCGAATAAATTCCGGCTTCTTTATTTTCATTTACAAGTGTTGCAATTTCAT
>JAKIZM010000116.1 GCA_022708025.1 Bacteroidota bacterium
GCAGCAGATAGCCCCGGGAGATACAACACAAATTATTTTAAAGAAAAGAAGTTCAGACGGCACGCTAGAAGACTTTTCGCAGTGGGATAGCTTTGAGATAGGTATGCTTGAAGGCTGCGATGCAGGAAAGATACTTGTTGGTGGAGTGTTAGCACCATATTTTGAAGAAGTAAATCAGCCAATATATTTTGTAGCTGCTAGCAATTTAACAGAGACTGACACAGTAAAAGTAAGGGTAGGATTGATAGAAAGTAGTGCAAGCAGACCGATGCAGACAAACAAGGAGCGGGAAATTATAACCTTACGAAAAAATAAAACCACACAGCAAAAACCTTTTGGTGAAAACACAGCAACATATTGTTTTACTGGAGAAATTGATTGGACAAAGATGGGCGATGGATTTGTGGTAGTGGGGGATGAGTGTGATAAAGAACGCCCTACTGGGTTAACATTTATTGATGAAAATATGTTTGAGATAACTCAATTAAGTAACAATTCAAATTGTGATGTCAAATTAGCTAAAAATCATTTTCAGGGCGGCTCTTCAAATTATTCAAAAACTATATACGGCTTTGATTGGAAAAATGCACGTGCAGCACTCAAAGTGTTGACCTTCCGTTTTGAATGGAGCATTTGTATGGATATACTTAAAAGTAATTTCACAGAAGCAGCTTTTGTAGATTATGATCCAGTTGCTAATACTTTCTCTAATATAAACACACCTGGACAAGCTCGTGATGCTATAAATGAATTTAATAAAATTGGAATAGATGGGAAAATCCCAAGTAACATTAAGTATTATCCAATTCAAAAAACCAGTGCACATGAAATGGAACACATTAACCAATACAAAAAAGCAATTATTCTCGAATTTATTAAGGTGTTTTCTATTATTATGCATAGACAACCACCATATAATTTTTGCAAACTTTCACCTGATGAGTACAAAAAAATGCTATTCCAAGAAGAGGAGTTTTACAATTCAGTAATCAGAGAAGCAGAAAAAAATGTTAGAAAATATATTGATTCTAATAGTGAAACTTATGAAAAATGGGCTCATGCGGAAGGATTTTATTATGTTAGGAATACTATTATCCCCGCATTAAAATCTAAATTTGAAATAAAGTGATAGGAAGGATATAAAAATGTTAAAATCTTTTAATCTAAAACTTTTATATTTATCTCTTTTACTAATAATAAATATATGTGGAATATCATACTCCCAAAATATGACTGCATTAGCAAACGATTTAGCAGAAAAAATAATTGAATTAAACATTGACCCAAATAATCATTTACAAATAATTGATTCTTTAAATTCTAATTCATTATTTACCAGAATATTGCTTATTCAATATTGCGGTGTACAAGAAATTATTGAAAGTAAATATAACTTAAAATTACTTTTACTTAGTACTCCGTTCCCTGATAATCCGCCTTATCAGTACAGCTTTACCGAGAGAGCCAGGATATTACATAGCCTTGTTGAACTAAAGGATACTACTATAAAAGAGGAAATTAAAGATGCAATTGTAATCATGAGTAATGATAGTCTTAATATATCAGATATCTCGTTCTTTGCGCGATATCTTATGCAAAAATTCAATGATGACTTTGGATGGCAGTATATTAAACCATATTACATTAGAGGTAGTTCAGAATTATTTGGCATTCAAGTTTATAACTTAAAAGACTTTTTAAACTCAAGTGTAAGAAATGAAGTGGCTAATGTGTTAAGAAATCTTGCTTTAACGGATTATCGAGCTGATAATAGAATAACAGCAATTGAATATTTAACTGACATTAATGATGAAGAAGTTGTTAATATAATTTCCCAATCTTCGGTTAATGATCCTGATAAAATGAATAGATTTCTAGCAAGGGAATGCTTAAAGAAAATTAACTACGAACTTTATTTGGATTTGTTAAAATCAGCTTTGGAAACAGAGACAGAGTATCGTCTTTTTATTTATGATGAGTTATTAAAGAGTGGTCGACCTTCTATATATAAATATGTTATTGATCTTTATACATCAAATAAGTATCCTCTTGATAAGAGTTTTATTGAAGATGAGTTGAAGAATCAATGGCTTTTACAGCCAAAGGAAGAAGTCTCAGTAACAGTTTTATTAGATAGTTTATCTTCTGCTTTAAGTCAACTTTATTCATTTGGCTGGATAGGAAATCAGAATTTTGTGCAAGAACTGAATTCATATATTGTTAATTGCAAAAATTATTATCAGTCAAATGATACAATTTCATCAGCAAACCAAATGAAATTATTAAGCATTGAAATAGATAAAGAGCTAAGAGATTCGATAGATTTAACAAATAAATACGTTAATGCATTTGCCTGGAATTTTCTTTATCCACAAACTTTATTTATTCAGAAAAAAATAAATAGTAGTTCTTTGGTTGACTCACTAATTAGTTTGATTCCTACTTCAGTTCAAGCAGGAAGTGATGGTTTTACAATGATTATTAAAGGAACTGGTTTTAATAATCAATCCGAAGCTTACTGGGATGGTTCCCCATTAAATACATTTGTTTTTTCCGATTCAATTTTACAAGCTTATGTGCCACCCACAAATGTTTTAATAGAGAATGATTCTATTGTTGTTAATGTTTTTAGTCCAATTAGCGAAATAAAAAATGAGCTTACTTTTAGAGTAATATCAGGACAGCAGAATCCAAACCTTCTTGTAAACCTAAAAAACAGTTTGGGCAACCAAATACCTGCAAGTAATGTAATGTATTACGAGGGCAGTTGGAAAGATGCAGTAAACAACGGAGACGGAACATTTACAGTGATAACGACAAAACCAACAGTAAGCATAAGAATGTTCTATGAGTATGCAAACCAGACAGTAAATAATGTTCCTGCTCAAAATAACACTTATACATTTACAACAGTAAATGCAGCAGTTCAGCTAAAAAACAGTTCAGGAAACCTGATGGATGAAGGCACAGTTCAATATTACGCGGGAGCCTGGAGAAGTTTCGGCACAACTGTAAACGGAGTTGCATACAAAGAGCTGCTTCCTGTTAATTACAGCTTCAGAATGACTTATGAAGGGGGTAATCAGGATAAGCAGCAAAATCTTTCAGATAATCAGACAGTAGTTTTCCAAACAGTAAGTGCAGCAGTTCAATTAAAAAACAGTTCTGGAAACCTGATAGATGAAGGCACAGTTCAATATTATGCAGGAGCGTGGAGAAGTTTCGGTACAACTGTAAACGGAGTTGCATATAAAGAACTACTCCCTGTTAATTACAGTTTCAGAATGACTTATGAATATGTATCAAATGACAAACAGCAGAACTTAAGCGAAAATCCGGTTGTAGATTTTAATACAGTTCTCTGCACAGTAAAGGTAACTAATGCAAACAATCAACCACTCGAAGGTGCAAATACAAAATATTACTCAATTGCCTGGAGAGATATCGGGTTAACAAATTCAAGTGGAGAAATAACAAAAGA
>JAKIZM010000073.1 GCA_022708025.1 Bacteroidota bacterium
TGCTAATCAATTCAACTCTGTGTTTCTCAGTGATTTCTCTGTGGCTCTCCGTGTAAGAAATTAAAATTAGAAGTCAGGAGTCAGGAGATAGAAGTCAGAATTTTTTATAATTGAAAATAATATTTTTTTTACGCAAAGCTGCAGAGCTTTAAGCTAATCAGCGTGCTATTGTTATAAATATATTTTATTAATTCTTAGGAAAAAACCTTCGAGGTTTTTAAAAACCTCGAAGGTTAAAAGAGAAAATGATTATGTTATTTCATCAGCAACATTTTTTTAGATGATGTAAATCCGTTTACCTGCATAGTATAAATATAAACTCCACTTGGTAATGTTGCTGCATTGAATTCAACTGAATGATAGCCAACTTCTTTAACCTCATTGACTAACTCTGCAACTTCTGCTCCGAGTATATCATAAACATTCAGTTTAACTAATCCGGCTTCTTTAATAGCGTAATTTATAATTGTGCTTGGGTTGAAAGGGTTAGGATAGTTGGTGGCTAATTCATAATCCTTAATTTCTACTGAAAGGACTGATTCTTTACCCAACGGTTCAGCTCTTACTTGTACAATATCACTGTAAACTGAGTATTTGTTTTGTGTATCTTTTGCCCTTACGCGGTATTGTGGGGTTACAAGACCGCCGCCAGGTGCATAAAGCATTTCTGTATCTCTAAAAAAAGTATTTGTTGTTGTGCCAATTACTGACCAACTATTACCATATTCCGGAATCAGTCTTGAAACTTCATAAAGATTTACATCTGATTCAAGGTTTCCATCCCATTGAACTTCTACCCAACCGTATTTAGGTGAACCAATTAATCTTGGGTATTGTGGTTTTGATGGAGGTGCATTTATAGCATTTGTTATATATAAGTCTAAATATATAGCTGAACCGCTTTTATTTTTATAAACAATTGCCACATCTGATGAAGTAGTATAATTAAGTCTATTTGAATTTGGTGAAGACCAAGGACTAAAAACCTGATTCGGTTTGTTCATAAAATCATCAGCTTCCATTTGGCTGTTGTATTGAGCCCAACAACTTTGAGGTCTACACCTGAAATCTAGCGGGTATAAATTACCCGGGACACCACAAGCAGTTGGAGAAATCCCACCTACTTCTTCAATATCAATCGGATTTTTACCTACCTGAGACCAATTGCCATTAGAAGCATAATGAGTTATTAAGATACCGCCTCCCGGTATCTCTCCATCAAAACCTATAGGGTGTTTGTTTTCTATCAGAAAATATTCCTCCGGTCCGCTTTGATTAAGTATGATTTTCAAAGCAGCATTATATTCTTCAATATTAGGCAGCAAATAGTTGGTTTTATTTGTGCTGATAATCTCCGGGGTAAGATAATTTAATTTCATTTTTTCAAAAGCCGACATTAAAATTGGACAAGAATGACGTTTGATATCAGCACCATAATTACCATAAGCCATAAGAAAATAACCGCCTGGTCCATTACCATAGTCAGGGGAACAACCTTGCGAAGGAGGTCTGTAATCGCCCAAGCCCAAAATGTGTGCAAATTCATGAACATGTACTCCGATACCGGCAAATCCAAAATCTAAATCCCAGCCGGAATTACGTTCACCCATTATCCAGGTTGAACCAGATGCCTGTGGCCATAAATTAGGTGCTGCGCCGCCGCCCCAAGGACCAGCAAAAATAATACAAATGCTTGAATAATTTGAAGGATTAAATCCGGCGGCTATTGCTTTAGCTTTTGCTTCACTAGATAATGTACTAAAACTATAATTTCCAATGTTAGAGTTCGCCCGGTACCAATTCGGTTTTCCATTAGCATCTACTGTATTTAATATATCACCATAAATATAAACATTACTATAAGAGACTTTTTTGTAATAATCATTAAAACTTCCATAAACAGGAGTGCCATCTGGCGAAACTATATTATAAACATTTTCTGAAAAAAATAATTTCTGAAAATCATTCATTGTGTATCGTTTGGACCAATTTGAGTTTGCAGGATTATTAATTATGTGAGTGTCCATAACATTATTTGGGTCATTTGGATTTGTTCTAGTAGCAATTCTATCTGGGAAGTCAACTAGAATAACTCCAATACTCTTTGGTGCTACTGATTTAATTGTAAGGCTGTTAAGGAAGTTTATTCTTGCTGTTTGTGCAGCGTTGATAACTGCTTGAGAGTAATTAATATCTGCTGTTAAAGAACTCATTGCTTCCATATCATCAGTGCCAACCTTATATTGTGTCGGATATAATTTGCCATCCTTACCTTGTGAAGCATAATACCACCATCCATCTGATGAACCAATTATTGTATAGTCATCAATAGTTTTAAATCGCTGTAAAAATTCATCACCTTCGCCTCTGGCAGTAAATATGTATCCGTTTGGTTGATGAAGTTTAACATACTCAGGAACATTTGTTGCCTGGATAAAGGTGCTGAATAAAAATATAATTAAAATAAAAACAAGTTTACTTCTTCTGATTATTTTAGTTAACATAAAATCCTCCCAAATAAAAAGTTATTTAAGTAATAATAATTTTAAGGTTTGAACATCTTTCTGCTTATCGCTTTCTGTAAATATCATACAGAAATATATACCACTTGCAACATTTGATTTATAATCATCTTGCCCGTTCCATAAATAGTTATGTTCTCCGGCAGATAATTCCGCTTTATTCACTAGAGTTTTAATTCTTTGACCTAAGGAATTGTAGATATAAATGGTTAATTGCGAACTTTGGTTTAATTTACAATTTATAGTAGTTGTATTGTTAAATGGATTTGGATAGGAAATAAATTTTTTAATTGTTTGAATCCTCTTCTCTATTTCAACTGAAGAAATATTATCGGTATATTCAAATAAACCATAAGTTAAATTTAATCCATAAAGTGTCGGAATATTTAAATTATTTATGGTTAAATCTGTCCAGCTATTATGTACAGTATCTATAATTAACCAATTTTTCCCTCTGTCATAACTTTTACGATTAGTATTACAATAGATTACGTTATTGTCAATTGCATTAAAAACAAACTTTGAAGAAGCTGAAGTATAATTTGTCAACTCCCAAACGCTCCCAAAATTTTCTGTGCGATAAGTATTATAACCATCTAAGGTACTAGCCAACGCGTCATTAGTAAGATAAGGATTGATATTAACTCCAGTAATAAACCCTTTAACAGCAGTTGAATCCCAGCTAGCTGCTCCGTTTGTGCTTCTGTAAAGCCCGAAATTTGTTCCTAATAATATTGTATCCGGGAACTCGGGATTAACCTCTATAGGCCCAGCTTGAAAATATTCTCCAATTGGCAAACCAACACTTGCATCGCTCCAGTTTAAACCGCCATCTGTTGTCTTAAATACCTGCCCGTAAGGTATTGATTTTGTTACATACATTATATTGGGATTTTTAGGATTTATTCCAAGCCTTAAAAGCGGTCCAAAAGCACCAAAGATTGTCTGCCAGCTTTGACCGGAATTTGTGCTTTTGTAAAGATTACCTGCTATCATATAAAGAATTTTATGATCTGTAGGGTGAATGAAAAGTCTTACGCCAGGCGATTGTGAATATGTAAGAGAATAAAGTGTATCCCAGTTTAGTCCGCCATCAATACTTCTGTAAATTCCTCCATTACTTTGGTATAAAGGATTGCGGGCTGCGTATAATGTGTCATTCATCCAGATAATCTGGTTCAGTCTTATTGGGTTTACCAACGACCAGAAACCATCACCTCTTTCAGGGTTGACAGCTTGTGCATTGATAAATGAGTAAGAGCTAATAACTAATATTAAAACATTAAAAATTCCTGAGCATTTCATTTTATAATTCCTTGTTTAATAAAAATCTGTTCAGTTCATTTTGCCAATCTACGTAAAACCGGTTGGGTAAAAGTAAATGATAAATGTTAAATGCTCAAGGTTAAATAAGCAGTAGCTTTTTTGTGAGAATAACTGCTCAGGTAAGATTTCATAATAAAAGGTAAAAATCAGAAATGAATTTATCAGCTCCATTCTCTCCACCCCAATAAAAAATTGCAGAGAGAGAGCTAAATATCGTGCCAGTATTTTAATAATAGGACACAGATTTTTATGATTTTATATGATCTTAACTGAATTAACTCAGTGACTTCTCAGTGTTTCTCCGTGTAAGGAATTAAAAGAAGGAGTCAGAAGTCAGGAGACAGAAGACAGAATTTTTCACGCAGAGACGCAAAGCCCGCAGAGATTTTATTTAGTGAAAGAAGAATATCAGCACATTATGCCATTTAATTGGAACACGGATTTAACAGATTAGACTAATTTGAACAGATAAATGCTAATCAATTCAACTCTGTGTTTCTCAGTGATTTCTCTGTGGCTCTCCGTGTAAGAAATTAAAATTAGAAGTCAGGAGTCTGGAGACAGAAGTTAGAATATTTTCACGCAGAGATTTTATTATAATACTCGTTAAACCCAGCCTGTTTTTTTATATTTGCACTTATTAAAAACACTTAGGATGAATCGTTATGATTAAAAACCTGAATAAAAACTCATTTTCCTTTTTCCTCTTTCTCTTAATCTCAATTTCCTTCGCGTTTATCCCATCCAAACCGGATGAAGGTATGTTTCCGTTAAGCGATATTAAAAGTATAAATCTTAATGCAAAAGGATTAAAAATAAGTGTGGATGAAGTTTACAATCCAAATGGGGTAAGCTTAGTTGATGCACTTGTAAAAATCGGCGGATGTACCGGCTCGTTCGTTTCAAATGAAGGATTAATTATTACCAATCACCATTGTGTATTTGGAATTGTATCTAATGTAAGCACGGTTGAAAATAATTATCTTGAAAACGGATTTATTGCTAAAACCAGAGAAGATGAAATTCCCGCAAAAGGTGTAAGCTGCCGGATAACAGAATCTTATGAAGATGTAAGCAAGGAAGTTTTGGAAGCAGCAAACAAAGCTGAAGATATATCTCAAAGAACAACTATGATATCAAATAAAATTAAAGAAATTGTAAAACGCGAGCAGGAAAAAGACAGTACAATAACAGCCGAAGTTTCTGAAATGTTTGTTGGTGAGCAGTATATTCTTTTCAGGTACAAAACAATTAATGATATAAGATTGGTTTATGTTCCGCCGAGAACAATCGGTGAGTTTGGTGGTGAAGCTGATAACTGGGTTTGGCCAAGACACAACGGTGATTTTTCTTTTGTCCGAGCTTATGTGGCTCCAAATGGTTCATCGGCAAAGTATTCTGAAAATAATGTTCCCTATCAGCCTAAAAAATTCTTACAGGTAAATCCTAATGGTGTAAACGAAGAAGATTTTGTTTTTGTTCTTGGTTATCCGGGCAGAACTTTTAAACATCAGCCTTCGCAGTTTTTAATAATGCAGGAAAAATTTCAGCTACCTTATGTGCAGGAGATTTTTTCCTGGCTGATAAAACTATATGAAGAACGAGGCAAAGATGATCCGGAATTTGCTTTGGATATTGTAAGTGAAATACAAGGGCTTGCAAACACCGAAAAAAATTATCGCGGTAAAATGCAGGGATTAGACAGATTAAAATTAGTACAGAAAAAACAGGAAGAAGAAAAACAGTTACAGGCATTTATAAATTCAGATCCTGTGTTAAAAGAAAAATATGGAACTGTATTAAGTGAAATTGATGATGTTTACAAAGGTATTTTTGAAAGCGGTAGAAGGAATCTCGTTCTTACGATGCTAAGTCGTAATGTTAAATTTTATCGCCTTGCAGAACTTTTTATCGATTACAAAAAAGAAATGCAAAAACCTGAAGCAGAACGAAAGGCATTATATAAAGAAGATAAAAAAGATGATTTCTATAATTCAATTACAAAATTGTATAATGATTATATGGCTGATCTTGAGCCGAAGATTTTATATAAAATATTAAATGATGCTTCCGGATTTGATGAATTAAAAAATATTGAGCCGTTTAAATCTTTTGCAAAAGAAAGTAATAAAGAAGATTATATTGCAGATCTTTATGATGATACATTTATAAAAAACAGTAAAAAATATTTTGATCTGCTTGAAGATAATAGTGAAACTCTTAATGATATTGATGATCCGTATTTAAATTTAGTTAAGGCTGCTAGTGAATTAGGTGATAGTGAAAGAAAAAACTCTCAGATCCGTGACGGAAAACTAAATATACTTATTGCAAAATTGAACGATGCAAAAAGACAGTGGCTGCAAAAATCATTCGTACCGGATGCAAACAGTACATTAAGATTAACTTATGGTTATGTACGCGGTTATTCACCAAGAGATGCAACATATTATTCTCCAAACTCAACATTAACTGGTGTAATAGAAAAAGGGAAAATTACGGGAGAATACAGACTGAATGAAAAAGTAAAAGAGTTATACGAAAAGAAAGATTTCGGTCAGTTTGTTCATCCGAAATTGAATGATGTGCCGGTAAATTTTATTTACAATATGGATACAAGCGGCGGAAATTCCGGCAGCCCGATTATGGATGCCTATGGAAGATTAGTGGGAGTGAATTTTGATCGTGCTTTTGAAGCAACAGTAAATGACTATACCTGGAGCGAACAATACAGCCGCTCTATTGGTGTCGATATCCGTTATGTTTTATGGGTGGTTCAGAAAGTGGGCCAAGCTGATTTTCTTTTGAATGAAATGGGAATTTAGCTGTTTTTTAGCCTGATACAGGCTTGACAAACAACGGGGTCAATGTTATCTTTGGCTTCGTTTTTACGAAAAATATTTTATTCCGCGATAGCTCTCCCGATGTATCGGGACGGCTGTTAAAGTACGGATGTTCTTAAAAAATCTATTCCGCGATAGCTCAATGGTGGAGCATTCGGCTGTTAACCGAAGGGTTGCAGGTTCGAGTCCTGCTCGCGGAGCTCCCTCAAAAATGGTATCTCAAAGCTGTTAGTTAATCATCTGATTTCCGATTGATTATAATCTCTTTAAAAATTCTTTCATTTCGCCAATATTTTTTTATGACTTCGGATTTTATCTTCTTTTGTCTTCTTAATAATTAAACAAAATTGATTTTTTAAGCTTTTGCTTGAATTTATAGTTTATTTGTTTTATGTTTAGTTTACCTCCGATTAAAATAGCGGCTTTAACTGTGGGTAAATGTTTTAACTGGTTTAAGGCAATCAAGATAATTCTAATTTTAGTTCCGATTTGTTATAAGTTTAAGCGGTAATTTGCACAAAATCTGTTTCTGTTTAAAAGCTGAAAAATATTTTTTTGAATTTTACTTATATGTTTTTGCTTGAAGTTCCTGATTCTGTTTTCTTTTTCAAAAAGAGTTTGAATGGAAGTCATTAACTGAATGTAAATAAAAATAATATTTGCACTTAAATAGCGAACACAATAATTAAACTAAAAAAAGGAGATGCTATGAAACACGTTTATACAATTTCCCTCTACTTGTTGTTATTGTTTATTACTGCTGATCTTTTATTTGCTCAGGGAAGCAAAGAGCAAAATATAATTGAAGGCACAACCGGAAGCCATATTTTGTATTCCAATCCCGGTCCTGCAAACAATGGAGGTTCAGCAGGCTGGGCAATGTTTTTAGATCTGATTGCAGGTCCTTCATACATTACAATCACCCAGATGACAACAGCAAGTTCTGCAGCAGCAAATGCAACTTTTTCAATTGAATTTTTCACCCGCCAGGGAACTGCATTAGGCGGTCCGGTGGGTTCCGGCCCAGGAAGCTCAACCGCCGGTTGGACATCACTAGGAACTGTTACTGCTGTTCAAGGAAGCCAAGCCAGTGGTATTTCTACACTTTTCAATACTCCGGCAATAACAATTGCACCCGGTGATACAGTCGGTGTTGCAATGCTGTTTTCCGTTGCAGGTCCTCGTTATTTTGGCTCAGGTACACCTCCATTGGGAGTCTATAGTGATGCATTTTTAACTTTAATTACCGGTGAAGTAAGATCTGCCCCTTTTTCACCTTCAGGAAGCTTTTTTTCTTCGCGTGAATTAGTTGGTGAAATACATTATGATGATGTAATTCCTGTGGAACTTACTTCTTTTACAAGTTATGTTTCTGAAAATGATGTTGTATTGAACTGGGTTACTGCATCTGAGCTGAACAATTCGGGATTTAGCATTGAAAGGAAAACACCTTCTACCGATTGGATTAATGTTGGTTTCGTTCAAGGGCAAGGCACAATAACCGAATCTCATATCTATTCATTCGTTGATAAAGACCTTAAACCCGATTTATATAATTATAGATTAAAACAAATTGATTTTAATGGATCATATAAATATTATGATCTTACAGAAACAGTAGAAGTAGGGTTAATAAATAATTTTTATCTTGCACAAAATTATCCGAACCCGTTTAATCCTGAAACAAGGATTGATTATAAAATAGCTGACGAGACTGTAGTAAACATATCTCTTTATGATATAACCGGAAGAATGATCAGGGAATTGGTTAATGAAAGAAAACAGCCGGGATTTTATACCTTAATATTGAATGGAAGAGAGCTGAGCTCAGGTACTTATTTTTATAAGTTAGCAACTTCTTCAGGATATGTGTCTGTTAAAAAATTAATTCTTTTAAAATAATATGATTTAAATTTTCAGAACCTTAGCGAAGGATTCATTGTAAGAAGAAAAACATAATTAAAGAAGAAACAAACTAACTTATTATACTGAAAATAAATATTGCCGGAGAGAGTTGTAATGTAAAAAGAACATTCACTCTCTCCGGAATTAAATTTGCAATAATTATTAAAGACCGATAAAAAAGATTATTATCTCAAGCCTGTTTACGCTTTCTTAAAAAAGCTTTTACTCTTTCACCAGCTCGTTCAAAAATTATATACAATATCGGTATTACAACCAGGGTTAAAACAGTCGTTGCAGTTAATCCGCCGATTACTGCTCTTGCAAGTGGTGACCAGGTTTCTGCACCTTCTCCAAGTTCTATTGCAAGCGGTACCATTCCAAGTATTGTCGTTAAAGCTGTCATAAGCACAGGACGCATTCTTGCTAAGCTTCCTTGTTCAACAGCATCGTACAAAGGCAATCCGCCTCTTTTTATTTGATTAATATAATCAACGAGAACAATACCATTGTTAACTGCGATACCAACAAGCATTATCAATCCAACTAAAGCCATTACGCTTAATGTTGTTCCGGTAATAAATAAAAACGGAAAAACTCCGATTACCGAAAGAGGAACAGTAAACATAATTATCAAAGGGTCAACCAGTGATTCAAATTGTGCAGCCATTATCATATAAACTAAAAGAATAGCTGCAACAAAAGCTAAACCAAGATAAAAGAATGCTTCCTGCTGATCTTCAGCAGAGCCGCCGATTATAACCTGATATTCAGAAGGTATTGGAGTTGAATCAATTATCTTCTGAACTTCACTAATGGCTCTAGAAAGTTCCAGACCTGATAATCCTGCACCTACAGATACAAATCTGTTTTGATTTTCTCTGAAAATTGTCGGAGTTGCTTCAACTTCATTTATATCTGCAATTTCACCCAAAGTTGTAAAACCGCCTGTTGGCAATGGTATTTGAATATTATAAAGTGATTCTTTTTTATTTCTGAATTCCTTAGCAAACTGAACACGTATATCATACTCATCTCCTTCTTCTCGCAATCTTGATACGACAGTTCCCTGTATTGCAGTTGAAACATTTGCAGCAACCTGAAGTGTTGAAAGATGGAATGAGTTTAACATGTTGTAATTAAGATTTACCTGAAGCTCCGGCGTTGTTTCTTTAATGTTTAATCCGATATCTACAAAACCTTTAATCTTCTGCATACGTGATTTTATCTGCTCAGCAATTTTAATTCCTCCGTCAATATCAAAACCAATTACTTTAACTTCAATAGCTTTCTCTGTAGAAAATCCTCCGCCTTCCTGAAATACATAAGTTATACCGGGTATTTTATTTAATTTTTCTCTTATCAGATCGCTTATTTCAAACTGGCTTCGTGATCTTTGATTAACAGGTTTTAGTTTTATGTAAGCTTCAATGGTGCCTTCTGTTGATCCAAATGCACCAATGCCTTCGCGAGTGCCAAACATAAACGATGCACTTTCAAGTTCATCAGGTTTAATTACTTTTTTAACAATATCTTCAAGCTGATAAACAATCACTCTTGTTTTTTCTATTGGATTGCCCGCAGGAGCTTCGATATTTATATTAATAAATCCTTGATCAGTTTTAGGTAAAAATTCTGCTCCGGCAAGCACTGCAAGAACAATTGAAATAATAAATGCTATTCCAACAATACCTAATACGGTTTTCTTTCTTCTAAGTGACCATAATAAAATTTTATGATAATATTTTAAAAGACTATTAATTGAATTTCCAATCTTTGTTTTAAGCTTATTCAGCCAGCCGTTTGATTTAATCTTTTCAATTTCAAGAATGTTGGATGCCATCATAGGAACTAATGTAAGAGCAACTACTAGCGAAACAAGTAAGCTGAATGTAATAGTCAGCACCATATCCTTGAACAATTGCCCGGTTATATTCGGAACAAAAAGAACAGGAAGAAACACAGCAACAGTAGTAAGTGTTGATGCAGTAATAGCCATTCCAACTTCAGATGCACCGATATCAGCTGATTCGATTCTGCTTTTGCCAAGTTCCCTGTGTCTGAAAATGTTTTCAAGCACTACAATTGAATTATCTACAAGCATACCGATTGCAAGTGCCAATCCAGCCATCGAAATAATATTTAAAGTGATATTGCTTGCATACAAAACCGCAAAAGTAGCCAACACCGATATCGGCATTGATAAGCCCATTATAATACTGCCGCGAATGTTCAGTAAGAATACATAAATGATTATAAATGCAAGAACGAAAGCAATTAGCGCCGAATCTCTAAGATTATTTATTGATCGGGTTATAAAATCAGATTGAGCCCATACAGCATTTAATTTTGTCCCTTGCGGAAGCCGTTTTAATATGTTCGGAATTTCTTTTTTAACAAGATCAGAAGTTTGAACAGTATTAGCATCAGATTGTTTATTTATAATTATCATTATACCTTCGCCAAAATCGGCGCGCGCTTCAGTTGAGTTTTCTTTGAAGCCATCCACAACATCTGCTACATTTTCTACATAAACAGGTTTTCCATTTCTAATTCCAACAGTAGTCTTTTTTATCTGGTCTAAATCAGTATATTCGCTCAGTAATGAAAGCTGATAAGTTTTTACATCAGTTTTTAATGAACCGCCGGGCTGAATTCCTCTGCCTGATTGTAATGCGAAGGCAACTTCGGACGGAGAAATATTAAAAGAAGATAACAAAGTCGGATTCATATAAACATTAATTTGTCTCTGAAGACCTCCAATAGTGGCAACAGACGCAACTCCCGAAATTCTTTCGAGCATCGGTTCAATTCTGTCTTCCGAAAGTTTTCTTAATTCTGATTGACCGAGATATTGCGAACTTAAGCTGAGAAACATTATCGGACTCATTGAAGGATCAAATACAAACACAAGCGGATCAGATGCTTCCTTTGGCATATAATCTCTTACAAAGTCTATGTTTTTTCTGATATCAACTTCAGCCTGATTCATATCTGTTCCATACTTAAACTCAAGTATGATTATAGATGTGCCTGTAAATGATTGCGAGCTTACCTTTTTAATATTTTTAACAGATGAAATTGCTTCTTCAAGCTGTCGCGAAATTGTTGTTTCGATATCTTTTGGTCCGACACCCGGATAACTTGTAATTACTCCTGCAATAGGAAATTGAATCTCAGGAAAAAAATCTATCTTTAATTGTGTGAAGGCAAAAAAGCTGAATGCTAAAACAATAGCATAGAACATCAGCAATGTTATTTGTCGCTTTATAGAAAATTTAGTTAACAGCATAATTTTAAAAATCCTTAATCAATGATTTGAACTCTCTGATCTTCCCTGACTACATTGTTACCAACTATTATAACTTTTTCGTTCAGATTTATTCCCGAAGTTATCTGAGCACGCGCATTACTGACTAATCCGACATTCACTTCTCTTATTTTTGCTATATCGTTTTCAACAACAAACAGAAAATATTTTTTTATTGTTTCCTGCATACCGGTTTGTTTGTTTATTTTCACTTCTGTCTGGCTTAACAATGCAGTTTCAGGAACAATAATGCTGTTAGTTATTTCTGTAACAGGAATCTTAAACTCGCCGTATAAACCTGATTTCAGATTGTTATCTGAATTTGTAATTAAAACTTCTATTTCCATTGATTTGGAAAGAGGGTCAACTGCCTGATCGACAGAAATTATTTTACCTGCATATTTTTTATCAGGAATTGACGGAATTACAATTTCAACAGGAAGTCCTTTCTTAACATATTTAATATCCTTACTTACAACTTTCAATTTTGATTTCATTGATGAAGGATCAATTATTTGTGCTATGGGCTGACCAGCAGCAACCATCTGATTTAATTCAACATATACTGCTGCAACTACACCGCTGAACGGAGCTTTGATAATACTGTTTTCAAGCTGCTCAATTGCTTGTTCAAGCTGAGCCCGTGCAGCTTCAAGTGCTGAATTTGCTACTTTAAATTGTGATGACGCCTGTTCAAATTGCTGAGTGCTGACTGCTTTTTGTTCGAATAATCTTTGTATCCTGTTGAAGTTTTGTTGTGCAAGTTCAAACTGTGCTTCAGTGTTTTTAAGGTTTGCTTTTGCAACATCAACAGATTGAGACATAAGAGCATTATACTGACGAGCAATTATTTGATTGGCTTTTACATAATCACCGGGTTTTACAAGAATCTGATCAATCCGCTCTGAAATTTTACTATATACTATCTGATCATTCGATGCTGATATAGTGCCCGTGATGTTTAAATATTCTTTAAGTGATTCAGGATGAACTTCGTAAACCTTAACAGGGATTGAATTTTCCTTTTGTTCTTCATCATCACTTCCGCATCCGTTAAGTGTTAAAAGTAAAATTGATAAAATAAGACTTAAATATTTTAGGATATTGTTCATATTAATTCCAGATAGTATTTAGTTTTCCGATTGATTTAAGTAATTGTAGTTGTATAATATTATAATTATAAATTCCCTGCAGATATTGAACTCTGCTGTTATTATATAAAAGCTGTGCATTTAAAACATCAAGCTGAGTGCTCATTCCTTCAGCATAAAGCAGATTAGATAATCTTAAACTCTCTTTCGATTGATTCATTGCTTCTTTAAGGCTTTTAAGATTTTTAACCGCTTCAGAATATTTGAAATAGTTCTGTTCTACTTCAACATTTAACTGAACTTCAGTTTGATGTTTTAATAATCTCATCTGATCTGTTCTTATCTGAGCAAGCTGATAATCAATAAATCTTCTTCCGCCTTCAAACAATGGCCAGGATGCAATAAGTGTAACTGTTTTTGAGCGGACAAAATCTTTCCATTGAATATTATTTTCATCAGAAAAAGCCTGATGCTGCAAATTAGCTGAAAGCGCAATTGTTGGTAAGAAAGCTGCTATTGAAAAATATTCACTTTTATCAGTCGCATCAAATCTATAGTTGATTGCTTTAAGCTCGCTTCTGTTTTCAAACGATGACATTTTTAATTCATCAAGCCCCAAACTTTTAATCTCACTCAAAAAATCTTTTGTTGATAAAGAATCCATAATAACAAGAGAATCTGCGAGATCAATATCCAGAAGCATTTTTAAAGTCTGATATGATAAGATTCTGTTTGATTCTGCACTTTCGGATAATGGAAGCGTTGAATAATATTGTGCCTGTGCGCGTTGAAGATCAAGCTGAGTAGCAGAACCTTCTTCGTAGAAAAATTCCACCTGTCTTAAATTTGATTCTGCAACTTCAACTGCATCCTTTGATGATTTGCTTAATTCTTCAGCGAGTATAATTCCGTAATAAGCCTGCAGTGTTTGTAATACTGCATCTTCTTCTTTTCCTTTAAGTTCTTCGCTTAAAGATTTTTTTAACAGATTCTGAACTTTTACATTAAAAAATCTTGATCCGCCAGTAAAGATCGGTAGAGTAGCATCAATAGAATGTTGAAAAACATATTTAGTTCCCATTGTAAATTTCTGTCCCATAAAAACAATGGTTGGCAATTCAATATTATAACTGCCGATTCCCTGATAATTTACTGTAGGTAAAAAATTAGAATATGCACGCCACACTTCCAGATTTTGTGCATCATAATCCAATTGTTTGGATTTGATGCTTAGGTTATCGCTTAGAGTTTTATCAATTACTTCATTCCACGAAAGATAAATTATATTCTTTTGCTGAGGCAGTATTGTTGATGTAATAATTAGAAAAATCAGAGTAAATCTGATCATAAAAATATCTCCGGCTGTTTATAGCTTTTTCAGAAAATATAAATTTAGGAATAAGCTTATAGTTATAATGTTCTTCTGAATTTCAAATACAATAATTACAGTTGGCTTTAAAAACAAAAGGCAATTGTAAATATAATAGTTGTAAAATTATCCTTAAGTGCTCTAACTATCAAAGCAATAATGATAAGCGGCGTATTTGAGCGGTTAATGATGTATTCGAACAAACGAAAATGATTTGTTGAAACTTGTGAATTAACAAGTGTTTTTCTTTAGAAAACATTAACTGAAAAAAGTGCGAACTACTTCAATTTTATTTTTATTACCGAAGAAAAAATTATCCTATAAATTTTGCTAAAAGAAATGCTGCAGTTGCTGCCATACCGCCAATTACAACTGTTTGAATAGCGCTTATCAATGGTTTTGCACCTGTAAACTTACCTTTAATAAATCCAAAAATTAATAATGCAACCATTGTCATCACTATAGAAATAACTAAACCATCTTTTGCCTGTGCAACAAAAAAGTATGGTGAAAGCGGAATCATTCCGCCGACAATATAAGATAAAGCAATTGTTAAAGCGCTTTTAAGACCTCTCTTTTTATCGGGCTCTTCCAAACCCAATTCATACTTCATCATAAAATCAACCCAGCTTTTTGGGTTTTTTTCAAATCTGTCAAGAATGAGTTTTATTTCTTCCTCCGGAAATCCATAATCTCTAAAGACCACCGCTACTTCTTCTCTCTCAGCATCAGGTAATTCTTTAACTTCATATTCTTCCCGTTTCTTTTCGCTGAAGTAATGTTCATAATCACTTTTTGCGGCAAGATAACCGCCAAGCCCCATTGCAATTGATCCCGCTGCGATCTCAGCTAATCCTGCCGTTATAACAATTGAACTTGCAGCGATAGCCCCTGTTAATCCGGCAGCTAATGCAAACGGAACAGTCAATCCATCGGACATACCGATTACAACATCTCTTACAGTATCGTTTGCTTTGAAGTGTTTTTCAACGTGAATTAAACTTGGCATAAATACTCCGGCTTTTTTGATTTCTTAAACAATGCTTTAAAATAAAACCAAAACTAATTAAAAAATATCAAATCCATTTTATATAATAAGTGAGATTATTAGTTTTCACAGGATTCTCAAATCCGATATAGGAGACAAAAACAAAGATAATTTAACGGACAAATAATTATTTCTTAAAAATTCTTCCTTATGACTGTCTTTATTGAGCTAAATGGGATTGTTCATATAACATTTTGAAGTC